>JAOTYN010000512.1 GCA_029861825.1 Cyclobacteriaceae bacterium | reverse complement strand
TAACCTACAATCTGACCGGGGCCATGATAGGTTATGTCGCCTCCGCGGTTGATTCTGTAGAAAAGGGCGCCTTCCTGTTGTAACTGTTCCGGGCTTAACAGCAAATTATTTTCATCACCGCTTTTGCCGAGCGTATAGACATGGGGATGTTGGCAGAATAGCAGATAATTGGGGGTGGGTACGTGTACACTACTATGGCGATTAGCTATTTTCAGGGCCACTACCTCATTTAGCAATTTTTCCTGCAGATCCCAGGTATGCTTGTAATCCACCAGCCCCAGATCTCGAAAATGTATGTGTTTATTCTGTTCGATGCTCAAAGTTACGCAATATAGGCTTCAAGTACCTTGTAGGGCGATTTGGGAATTAAGGTTACTTCCTTAATAAGGGCGGGGATCAATGCGGTATCACCTTGTTTTAAGGTAACGTGCTGCTCATCCCATCGAACCTGTAATGCACCTTCCACACATACATAGATGACAAACGAATCCAGATCGCGATAGTCCCTGGTGGTGGTTTGATTGAAAAAGAGTCGATTTACATTAAAATAGGGGCAAGCCACTAACGGTGCTAACTTATTGGGAGATTGCTCATAACTGGTTTTATATTGCGGATAGTGATTAAAATCCATAGCATCCAAGGCTTGTTCCAAGTGCAGTTCACGCTTGTTACCCTGCTGATCGACCCGGTCGAAGTCGTAAATACGGTAGGTTATGTCGCTGGTTTGCTGAATCTCCGCTAACAGTATTCCTTTGCCAATGGTATGAACACGACCAGCCGGTATAAAGAAAACATCGTGGGCCTGCACCTTTTCCCGGTTAAGAATTTGGTCAAGACTTTTTGTTTGCAAATGCTGTAAGTACTGGTCCTTGTTTAGAGGCTTGCTAAAACCGGTAATTAAAGAAGCTTCAGGGTCGACCTGGAATAAATACCACATTTCTGTTTTACCCCGTCCGTTATGCCGGGCCTGGGCTAATTCATCATTGGGGTGCACTTGAATGGACAAGTCCTGGTTGGCATCAATGAATTTTACCAGTAAAGGAAATTCATGGCCGTACTCTTGGACAACCTTTTCTCCCAGGAGTGACGCTCCGTATTCCTCAATTAAATCAGAAAGGCTATGACCTTTCAGGGGCCCTTCACGCACTACGCTGATGTTTCCCTTAACCCCGGAAAGCTCCCAGCTCTCACCGCACAAATCTGTTTGGTGAGCGGGCTTCCCCAGGATCTCCCCCAGTTTTTTGCCGCCCCATATTTTTTCTTTGAGGATAGGTTTGAAAAGTAACGGATACAAGGGCAGCATATTCAGGAAGATCTAAATTCTTTAAAGGCGTTGATCAACTGATTGGTAGAAGAGTCGTGGGTGTCTACGGAGTAGGGTTGCTGTAACTCCGGCAAGATCCTTTTGGCCAGCTGTTTGCCTAGTTCTACCCCCCATTGATCGAAACTAAATATGTTCCACAACACCCCCTGAGCAAATATCTTATGCTCGTACATAGCGATAAGACTGCCAAGTGTTCTGGGAGTTAATTTCTTGAAGAGAATGGAATTGGTAGGCTTATTACCACTAAAGACCTTAAAGGGAGCTATAGCGTTAATGGCTTGCTCATCTAAACCCCCGGACTGCATTTCATTGATAACCTGCTCTCTGGATTTGCCATTCATAAGAGCCTCGGTCTGAGCGAAGAAATTAGAAAGGAGTTTCTCATGGTGGTCCGACAAGGGATTGTGACTGATAGCAGGGGCCAAGAAGTCACAGGGAATCAAGGTCGTACCTTGATGAATCAGTTGATAGAAGGCATGCTGGCCATTGGTTCCCGGCTCACCCCAGATGACCGGGCCCGTGAGATAATCCACTGGCTTGCCATCGCGATCAACATACTTGCCATTGCTTTCCATATTACCCTGTTGGAAATAGGCCGCAAAGCGGTGGAGATACTGGTCGTAGGGTAAAATAGCTTCGGAATTAGTTCCCCAGAAATTGATATACCAGCAGCTGATAAGGGCTAGTATTAAGGGAATGTTCTGGGCTGGTTCCGCTTCGCGAAAGTGCCTGTCCATTACGTGAGCACCTTCCAACAGGGCTTGAAAATTATCAAAACCCAGGTAACATGCTATGGACAGCCCGATGGACGACCACAATGAATATCGACCTCCCACCCAGTCCCAGAAACGAAACATATTCTGGGGGTCGATGCCAAAGGCGCTTACCGCCGAGGTGTTGGTGCTTATAGCTACGAAGTGTCTTTTTACCTGTTCCGGATCTTTAGCCTTCTGCAGAAACCAATCTTTGGCGCTCTGGGCATTGGTCATGGTTTCCTGAGTGGTGAAGGTCTTGGACGCTATTAAAAACAAGGTGGTCTCCGGATCAAGTCCTTTAAGAGTTTCAGCGATGTGGGTACCGTCTACATTGGAAACGAAATGGACGCGCTGTTGTCCGGAAGCATAGGGTTTAAGGGCTTCAGTGACCATCAATGGGCCCAGGTCTGACCCCCCGATTCCGATATTTACCAGATCCGTAATAGGCTTGTCAGTATATCCTTTCCAATTACCCTCAATGATACCTTGAGAGAAATCAGCGATTTTTTTCAAAGCCTTGTTCACTTCGGGCATTACGTCTTTGCCGTCCACCAAAACCGGCTGGTCGCCGCGATTCCGAAGTGCGGTATGCAGAACTGCTCGATTTTCCGTTTGGTTAATAGCTTCCCCGCAGAACATTTTTTCAATGGCCTGCGGTAGTTTGGACTCCCGGGCCCAGTTTTGAAGTAATTCCAGCGTTTCGCTGGTAATCATATTTTTCGAAAAATCTACCAGAATGTCCTCAAATCGCAAAGTAAATTTAGGTGCCCGCTGAGGGTCGTCCTGGAACAGATCTTTGATCTG
>JAOTYN010000511.1 GCA_029861825.1 Cyclobacteriaceae bacterium | reverse complement strand
TCCCTAAAAAAACGAAGACCATTGCCAGGAACATGGTCAGGTATCCTATTACCTCGGAAATTTGGTAATTGTCCTTACCCCCGGAAACTAAAGTGAAGTTCACTGCGGCCAATCCCACCATGACCAGAGCCGCCCTCAAACCATATTTATAAATTGTAGATCTCATAATACAAGGTTTTTGATGAAACATGTCATGAACTACGGGATAATGACCCGGTGCCCACTCATACCAAAGTACCATTTCAGCAGCCGGAAGTTAATTCCTACTAAAGTACTATTAAAGGATACCCCTACCCTGAGCAATGGAGATCGCTTCGGTCCTACGTTTGGCGTCTAACTTAATCAATACGTTGGAAACATGTGACTTCACGGTACTTTCGGATATAAACAGACTGTCGGCGATTTCTTTATTGGACTTTCCTAAGGCCATTTGTTGCAGCACCTGGTATTCCCGGGCACTGATACCCAGAGACTCCAGCTCTTTGGTGTCCACTGCGGTCCGTTGAGATGACGAAGATCTCGGTTTGAAAATAAAGCGGCTGAGGTAGACACCCATGGCCAGTAAAACCAACGCGGCTAATCCCACCATCAACTCCATGCTCCACAATCTGGAAACCAGATTGTAGGTGCTGAGTTGTATTAGCAACAATAAAGCTACTGCCAGTAGTCCAAATCGAATTATTGTGGTTTTCATGAGCAGAATCACTCTGAAAAAACATAAATTGACTTTCAATTCAAAATTTTGACGACCTCTTGCAAGGTTGAAAGTTCATAGTTGCCGCCTTTTCCAATGAGATACGTTCTTCATGTGACCCTGCATATCATGTTGATCACGGCCTGTAGCGGTCCGTATAACCGAGACATGACAAGTACTACTGATTTCGATATTCAGGGACACCGCGGTTGCCGCGGACTTCTGCCTGAAAACTCCATACCCGGTTTTCTTTATGCTTTAGAGCTGGGGGCTACTACCCTGGAGATGGATGTGGTGATTAGCCAGGATCTAAAGGTGGTGGTGTCGCACGAGCCGTTCCTGTCACATCTGATCTGCAGCGATAGTACCGGAGGCCACATTCCGGCCGACCAGGAGCATACCTACAATATTTTTCAAATGGACTATCAGCAGATCCGACAATTCGACTGCGGCAGCAGGCAGCACCCTAATTACCCAGAGCAGCGTGTGATGACTAGCTTTAAGCCTTTACTTTCAGAGGTGCTGTCTGAAGTGGAAAAAAAAGCCCAGGAACTAGGCATTGACCCACCGTATTACAACATTGAGACTAAAAGCCACCCTTCTACGGATCATCAATACCATCCAGGCCCTGACCAATTCGTCAACTTATTGCTGGAAGTAGTGCGCCAGGCTAGGGTGCAGAATAGGCTGATCATACAATCCTTCGATCCCAGAACGTTACAGGCTGCTAAAAAACAAGCTCCTAACATAGCCTTGGCATTGCTGGTCGAAAACCGTAATACACCTCGTGAGAATCTGGATATTCTGGGCTTTCAACCGCAGATCTACAGCCCCGAGCATGTGCTGGTAACTGGTGAGAGCCTGGATTATTTACAGGGAATGGGCGTAAAGGTGATCCCCTGGACAATCAACGACCCTGAGGATATGCAGGCCTATATGGACTTAGGAGTAGATGGGATCATTACCGATTATCCGGATCGTTTACTGAGGCTAATGGAAAAGCAGTAGGGGTATTGCCTAATTCCTTTATATTTGGCCATGAACCATCCCATCTTCGTGCTGGCTATTTTGTGTGCGCTTCTGGCACTTTCGGAATACCTGGTTAAAAACACCCCCCTCAAACACTTAGGAAGTGCTCTTCTGGTCATATTATTAGGGGCCGTATTTGCCAATTTTAGAATAATCCCTTCCGCCTCTAATTCCATTCCTCTTTATGATGGGATATTCACGTATGTAGCCCCTTTGTCACTCTTCTTCCTGCTTTTGGATGTTAATATTAAAAACCTAAAACATGCCGGAGTTCCCATGTTGGTGATGTTCCTTCTGGGTACCACCGGCACTTTACTAGGAGTCTGGATAAGTTTAAGCTATCTGATAGGCCCAGAGGTTTTTGGTGAATGGAGGCCGGTAATTGGAGGCATGTTCGCGGCCACCTACACTGGAGGAGGGCTCAACTTCAATACAGTAGCCTTACATTATAATTTAATGGAAGAGGGTGTGTTGTATGCTGGATCCGTAGCAGTTGACAATATCATTACGGCACTGTGGATGCTGGTGTGCTTAGTACTGCCGGCTGTATTGCAAAAGATAAAACCACGGCAGCCTTTAGCGGCCCCCCAGGAAAAAGTGGATCATCAACCCTATGATCAAGATTCTGTAAATCTATTGGATTTCAGTGTATTGTTGGGATTGGGAATTTTTACACTGTTTGTAGCCGGCGAGCTTGGTGAGATCTTTAAAGCCTGGGGAGTGGTGGTTCCTGAGATCTTGATATTAACAACCATCGCTTTGCTATTGGCTCAAATTCCCCAGGTAGGAGCCTTGAGGGGAGCCCGAGTAATGGGGATGTTCGGCATTTATCTGTTCCTGGTGGTGGTGGGCGCATTCTGTGAGGTTACCGCTTTAGGGGCTATCGGAGCCTTGGCCGGACAGCTTATGCTTTTCACCACTGCGTTGGTGATCATTCATGCCATATTCACTTTTGGCGTGGGTGCCTTGCTGGGTTACGATTGGCAATTGATTTCCGTAGCCTCGCAAGCCAATATAGGAGGTTCAACCAGTGCTTTAGCCCTAACAGAAAGCTTTAATCGCCGGAGTTTGTTGGTGCCGGCAGTACTGGTGGGAACATTAGGAAATGCTCTAGGAAGTTACCTGGGATTCCTGATTGCGGGGATTTTGTAAAGGTAAATT
>JAOTYN010000103.1 GCA_029861825.1 Cyclobacteriaceae bacterium | reverse complement strand
ATTGTATTTTTTTGACCACCTAAAAAACTGTACAAAGGTAACCTATAATTGGCATATTTGTAATGGGTAATTTAAATATATGGAATACCGTTCGTACTAATTTTATTGATTAAAAATATCCCGTACGGTACCTTACGATATTAACTTTGCACGACTATGATTTCAGTTAACAATGCAAGTAAATGGCTGTTGTCCGCAAGTCTAATGTGGTACTCCTTTAACTCTTCTGGGCAACTTAAGGAAGTTGAGCAGCCGTTTTTGGAGAGGGACGCCATAGCGGAACAATATGCCCGTACCATAACGGAAGGAGATTTGAGGGACTACCTTATTATTTTGGCTTCCGACGCCTTGGAAGGTCGTGAAACCGGAGCCCGTGGTCAAAAAATGGCCGCAGCGCTTATTGAACAACATTTTGTTGATAATAACCTAAGTGCCGTAGTCAAGGGGAATGAAGGGTGGGGCTATCAGCAAAGGTTCGAGCTCTACAGAAATCACTATCAGGATATCTATTTGTCCCGTGGAAACCTGCAATGGAATCATCAGGAAGATCTGTTGTTTTACGGTAACGTAAATTTACCGGAAGAAACTATCATCAACTTGCGCTTTGTAGGCCAGGGTGAACTTGAGAATTACCAAGATTTGGATGTAAAAGACCATATGGTGGTGTTCTATGCTGATTCACGAACCGATCGCAGTCGCAAAGTGAAAATTGCCCAGGAGCAAGGGGCCAGGGGATTCTTTATCATCAATACAGATAGTAAGGAAGCTTTTGATCAGTATCTAAAAGAATACGGCAAATACTTTGTTCAAAGTAGTATAGATCGGGAAGCGGCGGAGGCGGGTGATGTGATGATGTTTTTTGGTCACCCCCAACTGGCGGCCGAGCTCCTGGACACCAAGCTTGATATCTTAAATTCAGCTATGCAGAAAAAATCCCCCAAAAACCCCCTGCGCAAGATAAATGCCTCATCCATTGGAGTAAAGGCGCAGAAAATGAGTGTGGAGATCACCACTGAAAATGTGCTGGGTTTCATAGAAGGCACCGATAAAAAAGATGAATTGGTAGTGATCACTGCCCATTACGATCATGAGGGAGTCGACGGCGATGAAATCTATAACGGTGCGGACGATGACGGATCTGGCACGGTAGCCGTATTGGAAATTGCCCAGGCCTTCGCTGAAGCCAAGTCCGATGGCCACGGCCCCCGTCGCAGTTTGTTGTTCATGGCAGTAACCGGTGAGGAAAAAGGGTTGCTGGGGTCTTCCTACTATGTCGATAATCCCGTTTTTCCTCTGGAAAAAACCGTAGCCAATCTGAATATCGATATGATTGGAAGAGTGGATAAGAAGCATCACGACCAGCCGGCCTATGTATATGTGATCGGTGCGGACAGACTTTCACCACAATTGCACGCCATTAACGAAGGGGTTAATGCCCTCTATACCCAAATGCAACTTGACTACACCTATAACGCTCCAGATGATCCCAACAGGTTCTACTACCGGTCCGATCACTATAACTTTGCCAAACATAACATCCCTATTATTTTCTATTTTAACGGTACACATGAGGATTATCACCGACCTAGCGATACCGTTGAAAAGATCCGCTTCGACCTACTGAAAAAACGTACGGAATTGATCTATTATACAGCTTGGGAGCTGGTAAATCAAGAGGACCGTCTTAAGCTGAAGTAGTGCGGAATGATTTTAGAGTGGGCATAAAAAAAAAGAATCTTGAGGGAAGTACTAGACTTACCCCCAAGATCTTCTCAACCAGCTATGGAAAGAAAGACTTATCCATCTTTCTGTTTACAAATATAGAAGATAATGGGAATTTTACTACCTAAATTACGGGAACCGAAAAATTTTTCTTAGAATACCTTATTCCTTCACTTCCTAGAGGAGTATTTCGAGGAACGCCTTTTCTTTGAACGACCTTTTTTAGTGCTCTTTTTGTTTTTTTTCTCATGAAAAGCTCCTTGATAGTTGGGATCGGTTCGTTTCTTTTGTCGGTCAATAATTCGCGCCATCTCTTGTTCTTCCTCAAAGCTTGTTGCAGGAGTCTGTACCTCCTCCGGCAGAGCCCTTAATGGTATACTGGCTTTAATTAATTTTTCAATATTGCGAATGTCAAATTCTTCGGCCTTATTGAAAAACGTAATGGCCGTTCCGGTATTTCGAGCTCGTCCAGTGCGACCGATTCGGTGGACATAGTCTTCATAAACCAGCGGAACCTCAAAATTGATCACATGGCTAACCATGGAGACATCGATGCCCCTGGCAGATACATCGGTGCTTACTAAGATTCTAACATCTCCCTGCTTGAAGGCCTGAATACTATTCAATCGGGTATTCTGAGCTTTATTGCTGTGGATCACCAGGACTTCACCTTCAGCGGTACGGGTCAGAAATTTGTAAATATTGTCGGCTATCTTTTTAGTACGGGTAAAGACGATCACTTTAGTGAATTCCGCGGTGTTAGCCAATAAGTGTGCCAGCAAGTTTATTTTGGTTTTGAAGTTGAGGGTTTCATAGCAGTACTGCTCTACCGTATCGGCAGTAGTGGCCGAAGGAGTCACTTCCACCACCTGTGGGTATTCCAGAAATTCCTCTGATAATCCCATTACCTTGGGAGGCATGGTGGCGGAGAAAAGCAGGTTTTGTCTTTTGACGGGTATTACTTCCAAAATACCGCGGATCTGGGGCATGAAACCCATATCCATCATTTTGTCGGCTTCATCCAGAACCAGGGTGCTTATTTCCCTAACTGCCAATTCCTGACGGCTATAAAGATCCATGAATCTACCGGGAGTAGCCACCACTAGGTCTACACCCTGTTGTAAAGCGGCTATCTGCTGGCTTGGTCCTATTCCGCCATACAACGCCAGAGACCGAATGTCAGTGTATTTGGAAAGTTGATCGATATGGTCCTTGATTTGGTCTACCAGCTCCCGTGTCGGGGCTAAGATCAAGGCCCTGGGGCTGTGACCCTGGGCAAACTTCACTTTCATTAAAAGCGGTAAGACAAACGCCGCGGTTTTACCGGTGCCGGTTTGGGCAATTCCCATCACATCGTGACCCGCCAGGATCAGCGGGATAGCCTGCTTTTGAATATCCGTAGGCTGCGCAAACTGCAGATCGTCCAGTGCCTGCCACAACTGTTTGTTCAGCTTAAATTGACCAAACCCTTTTTTTGAGACCTCCATGTTAGGCAATTTTTCAAAGCTAAAATTTAATAACCCTGGAAAAAATAAATATGGGAAAAATCGTATACTTGCAGGACCATGTCTTCGATCTTAATTAAAGAGGCTCGCCTGGTTACCGACGGTACGATCGCAGAAACCGATCTGTTGATTAAAGGCCAAAAGATCGAAAAAATAGCCCCTACTATTTCCGATCCTGCTGCTAAGGAAATTGCCGCTCAGGGAAAACTCCTATTACCGGGGTGTATTGATGACCAGGTACATTTCAGAGAGCCTGGGCTGACTCACAAAGCAGACATTTACACGGAGTCCCGAGCGGCGGTGGCCGGCGGAATTACCTCCTACATGGAAATGCCCAACACCAAACCACCTACCTTAACTCAAGAACTACTGGAGGAGAAATATCAACTAGCCTCCCGCAAATCACTGGCCAACTACTCCTTCTTCATGGGGGCATCCAACGATAATTTGAACGAGGTTTTGAAAACCGATGGATCACAAGTATGCGGTATAAAAGTGTTCATGGGTTCCAGTACAGGTAATATGCTGGTGGATGATGAACAAGTGCTGGAAGGACTCTTTGCAGCGGCACATTTGCCGGTAGCAGTCCACTGTGAAGACGAGGCCACCATCCGACGGAATCTGCAGGACTATCAGGATCGATACGGGGACCACATCCCCTTTGCCAATCATCCTAAAATCCGCAGCGCGGAAGCTTGCTTTATCAGTTCCCAAAAAGCCGTCAAATTGGCGCGAAAGCATGATACCAGGTTGCATGTTCTCCATATATCCACCGCCCGGGAGACCGATCTGTTCAATAATGTTCTGCCCCTGGAACAGAAACGCATTACGGCAGAGGCCTGTATACATCACCTGTGGTTCAGTGATCAGGACTATGCTGATAAGGGTAGCGCTATTAAGTGGAACCCTGCCATCAAAACTGCTGAGGACCGGGCTGGTATTTGGAAGGCATTGCTTGACGATCGCATTGATGTGGTGGCAACCGATCACGCCCCACATACCTGGCAAGAGAAAACTGATCTCTACACCAGTGCACCCTCAGGAGGGCCGTTGGTACAGCATGCCCTGGTTGCTATGATGGAGTTTCACCACCAGGGGAAGATCAGTTTGGAAAGGTTAGTGGAAAAGATGTGCCACAATCCAGCCATACTTTTTCAAGTAAAAGAAAGAGGGTTTCTTAGAGAAGGCTACTATGCAGATATGGTATTGGTTGACCCTGAAAGTCCCTGGAAAGTTACCCCCCCTACTATTCTATCCAAATGTGGTTGGTCGCCCTTTCTGGGTACTACCTTCCGCTCGCAGGTAACCCATACTATAGTCTCGGGATCATTGGTGTTTAGTAACGGTAATTTCTACGAGTCGAGTTGGGGAAAGAGGCTTAGTTTCCAGCGTTAATTTTTGAGAATATTTACTTTGTAAACTGCGGGCAATGGACTAGTTTTGCAATCCGTATAAATGGTGGTTGTAGCTCAGTTGGTTAGAGCGCTGGTTTGTGGCACCAGAGGTCGTGGGTTCGAACCCCATCTTCCACCCAAATCCCCTTTTATAAGCAGTATAAACAAAAAAAGCATCTCCTAAGAGATGCTCTGCTCATTTAAGATAAAAAAATAGTATTATCTTCTTCGGCTTTTCTTCTGAGAAGTCTTGTGCAATTGCGACCTCACCTTTTTAATGGCCTCTATTAATCCATTTTCGTAGCTGTTTGATTTAAATTTGGCGAACAGATCAGGACCTGGAACATTGAGCTTAAGTTTAACCGTTTTGCTATCTTCTTCGCTTTTTCCTGGCCTTAAATACACCTCAGCGCCAATTATTTCATGAAAATCAGCTTCTAAATCGTAAAGTTCGCTTTCAATAAATTCTACCAAATTACTGGATGCATCAAAATCTACTGTTTGAATATCAGTTTTCATAAAAGTAATGCTTGATTTAACTTTAATTTTGGTATGAACAAAGATGTATTTCTTACTTCGATTGTCACAATCAAAACCCCTGAATACCTTACATAAGCTTTTTATTGGCCGAAAAAATACGTATTCTTGTTTAGACCATGAGAACTGTAACCCATACGGAATTCAATGCCATGACCCTTCAAGAGAAGGTAAATGTGCTGTTCACAAAAGGGAATTTTATAGTGGCTATACGCTACTACGGTTACAAAGTCAATCTCTATCTGCTGAACAATTTTTACGTCGAGGTTTTTTACAACCACAAAAGAGATATGATCGAGCGTGTGGAGCTATTGCCGGTGTTTCATTCCCGCATGAAATTTTATTCCGACCAAATCACTTTGCCGGCAAATCTGCTGAATCACTAAATTTTTGATGTAACTCCAAAACTTGCGGAATCAGTAACTGGTGCTGATCATTGTAGAGGACAAAGTCCGATTTCTCTATCCGCTGGGTCTCTGAAATTTGATTGGACATGATATCCAGTATCTGCTGGCGGTCCCGCTGGGGATCCCTTTTCAAAACCCTACTTAGTCGAATCTCCTCAGGAGCAGATATCGTGACCAGGTAATCGAGACTCTTATACGAACCGGATTCGATCATCAATGCGGCCTCTTTAATCACATAAGGAGTCTGTGAATGATCCATCAACCATCTTTGATAATCCTTGCCTACTTCGGGATGCACCAGTTGATTCAACTGCTGTACTTTGTCAGCATCTTGGAAAACTTGTTTCGCCAGGAATGATCGGTTCAAAGTGCCATCAGGCAAGTAGCTTTCTTCGCCAAAAGACTGGGCTATATTACGAATTAGATCACCTTGGTGGGCCATCAAGTACCTGGCTCTTTCGTCCGCGTTGTATACCGGTACGCCCAAGCACTGGAAAATTCGGCATACCACGGTTTTACCAGCCCCAATGCCGCCCGTCACCCCGATCTGTAAGGGATCACTATGCATATCACTGTGCATGGCTTACTTCTACCTGCCCCGGATCCAAAGTTATATTCAAAATATAAGGGTGGTCGGCATTTACCCGGGGCGTTATGGTGGAATCGGGCTGTAGTTGGTTGAAATCAGCCCATATTTCAATAGCCACTGTCAACAGCGAATCCTTAAGACTAGACGGAACCTGGTACCGGGTACGGATTTGCTGCTGATCGGGGTCCAAGAAGTAGCCCTCTGGAAAATTGACCGGCCTTACGTTGACTTCTCTATCTACTGCCACCAGTGGATCGACCTGAAAGGAAATCTCCGCTAAATCAGTACTCCAGATGAGGTTGGTCTCCGTACTGGGAAGTGACACCTGGTCTTGATAGTTCTCATCGATTTGTGTTTGCTCCAGCTCCAGATAAATGGTGTCTTGAAGCGCGCTGATGATAGAAGCGGGGCCCTCTACCTGCACCGTATCAGGGTTAATGTTGATATCCCCAACGATCGTGTGATCCGATGCTGTGGGAACAATATTACGATCCAGGGCCAAGATCAATGTTTTTGCGGTTTTATGCTCAATATGAAAGTGCAAGGTATCCGTAATCACCCGGTTTAGGCGTAGTGTTTTTACCTGATCATTAATGGCCGACACCATAGACGTACCAAGCAGGAATCGTGTCTCCGCGGGGTTATTCAATTCATATTCCAGGGGTTCTACCCCGATACCAATGGAATTTCTAAATAGATTCCAGCCACCGCCGCTTACATTTAGACGCACTTGCGAGGGGACTTCAGCTACCGCAATAAGACTGTCCTTACCCATATAGTCTATGGACAGCGGATAGTTGATGGTAGTGGTATAATTCTTATTAAGAGCTGTGAAAAACCAAAAGGTTGTGGCCCCCAGAATGCACATGATAATCACCTTCCATTGCTTTTGGTCGGTAGGAATAGCCTTACCCCATATCCGGGCAAATATGTCTCTGGCTTTGTCCAAATATTTGGTTCAGGATTTGAGGTTGACTTTACTGGATTCCAAGGAAATTGAACTCTTTTCAAACTTTATCCGAGCGCCTCTGTCCACTTCCAGGGTAACGGTATTTTCATCTATAGCCGTAACTTTACCGTGTATACCGCCAATTGACACTACCATATCTCCTTTCTTTATCTCACTGATAAACTTTTTTTGATCCTTTTGCTTTTTCTGTTGCGGGCGGATCATGAAGAAGTAAAAGACCAGCAAGATTCCTCCTATCAGAATAAAGTTGATAGTGCCCCCGGAGTTTCCACCGGGGGCCTGTAGCAGTATGGTATTGATTAGTGCGTTGATCATGCCTAATGACTAATTTGTAGAATTAACCGTTCCCTTAAGGCGTAATTTACGGACTTTGGGATAGGTGTTGGCGGTTACCGTAACTGTTGGTGCCTGATTACCTTTCTTATTCTTGCTGTTGAACTGAACGGCAATTTCGCCGGTTCCCCCTACTGGTACAGGCTCACGGGAATAAGAAGGTACGGTACATCCGCAGGAAGCAGTGGCACTTTGAATTATTAAAGGTGCTTCACCCACGTTGGTAAAAGTAAATACATGGTCAATTACTTCTCCCTCGCTAATAGTCCCGAAATCAAAATTGTCACTGGGAAAATTAAACTCCGGCAAAGGACCATCGGGTTTCACTTCCACAGGCTCTACCACCGGATTGTTGATGGGTGTACTGTTTAGAGTAGCTGTGGGTGTGGCTCCCCCGCCTTCCAATTTCGCCACGCGGCGCTCCAGTTCCGATACTCTGGATTCCAAAACATTGTTGCAACTACTGGCAATTAACACCAGCAAAAACGAAAAAATACTAAATCTCATTACTTTCATAATCATTCTGAAATTATATTCCTATTTCAAGTTATTTATAACAGCATCCGTAAAGCCCTGGGTTCCCTGATCACCGCCTAAATCAGCAGTACAGGAACTCTTTTCTGCTAATGTCTTGTCCAAGGCCTGATCGATACGGTCAGCGTGGTCAAGCAGGTTCAAATGCCTTAACATCAAAATGGCACTGCGGATGATGGCTGTAGGATTGGCCTTCCCTTGGCCGGCAATATCCGGTGCCGATCCGTGCACTGCTTCAAATATAGCGAAGTCATCCCCAACGTTGGCCCCTGCCACTAATCCAAGTCCACCTACCAAACCTGCACAAAGGTCTGAAAGAATGTCCCCAAAAAGGTTGGTAGTGACGATAACGTCGTAATCTTCAGGGCGAATGACCAATTGCATGCACATGTTGTCGATAATACGATCGTTCATCTCAATTTCGGGGTAATCCTGAGCAACCTCATCACCGGCATCCAGGAAGATACGCCCGATATTTTTAAGGATATTGGCCTTATGCACCAAAGTTACCTTCTCTCTGCCTTGATTTTTAGCGTACTCAAAGGCAGCTTTCACGATTCGCAGAGAACCTTTTTTGGTTACCCTGGCTATGGAATCCGCCATTTCCAAGCGGGCGTCATAAAATTCCAGACCGGCGTAAAGTCCTTCAGTGTTTTCTCGAAAAAGAACGGTATCTACATTATCGAACTTGCTGTCGATCCCCGGGGTTGATCGACAAGGGCGGATATTTTGATAGAGATCAAACATCTGGCGCAGCTGCACATTAACGCTTTTAAATCCCTTTCCCACCGGAGTGGTTATGGGACCCTTCAAAGCCACCCTGGTTTCATTAATGGAGTCAATTAAGGACTGCGGGATGAGCTCATCCCCATGCTCCAGGCTGGTAAGTCCGGCATTGACCTCTTCCCAGACAATAGGCACTTCAACAGCCTCAAAAATTCTTTTAACCGATTGGGTAATTTCAGGACCGATACCGTCTCCGGTGATCAGGGTAACTTTCTTCTGCATGTTATTTCTTTTCCCGGATTTGACCAATTAACTCATCCACGTCTTCCAGTAGTTTTTCGGCTTTTTCCTTGGCGTCCTGAATCACTTTTTCACCCTCCGAGCGAGCCATACTGGTGGCTGGTTCATCCTTTCCATCCACGATATCTTCCAAAAGCTCCTCTAATTTTTCTTTGTATTTATCCAGCTGAAAAACCAATTTCTCACGGGTGTTGGATCCTTTGTCTGGCGCATACAAGATTCCCAAAATAGCACCAGCGGCTGCCCCGGTCAGAAAGCATAGTAAGTTGTCTGTTGTCTTGCTCATTTTACTCCATCTATTTATTATCGATTAATCCTCGACCGCTTTTTTTAATGGTCCCGTCCGCTGCCAGTTCATTGGCTAAAACGTCCAAAATACCATTAATAAACTTCTTGCTTTTAGGCGTGCTGTACCTTTTTGACAATTCAATATATTCATTAATTGTTACTTTAACAGGGATACTGGGGAATTTTATCATCTCCGTTAAGGCCATCTTAAGCAGCACCATATCGACCTGTGCAATGCGGTCCGTGTCCCAGTTTTTGGCGTGAGAGGACACCAAATTCTCGGCCCATGATTCCAACTCCAAGGTGTAGTCGAAAATATCTTCAAAAAACTGTTTATCGTCTTCCCATTGGTAACTCAAAGGAGCCAGTTCCACGCCTTCCTCACTGATGGATTTAAGGGTTTTGCTGATCATGCTTTTGATTATGGGCTGGTTTTCGGCCCATCCCATGTCATGCTCCTCAAAGAAATCCTGAAAGGACTCGCTTTTCCATAAAATGGATTTGTACCAGAACCGCAGGAACTTAATGTCCCCATCCAAACCCGTTTGCCCTTCTGAAATGCGACTCAGCTCAGCATGTTGGGTGAGCTCTTTATACCACTGGGAAAGCCTGTCACCGAAAGTCGACCATGAAGGTAGGGACAAGCCTTTCACCCGTTTCTGAAGCAGCGTCAATGCCCTATTACCAGTGAAATAGAAAGTAGTACGGCTACCGGAATTCAGCTTCCTTTGTCCGAATCTTTGATCTTCGTAATCGGCCAGGGCTAACGAGAGACCTAAAACCCAAAAAAAGAGCTGCATTACCCCCTCTACTTCCTTCAACATATTGTGGCGCAAATACTTTAAGTCTTTTAGATCTTGTTGCCTGCAGGCATTACCAATTTCCACCAACCGATCCTTTAGCTCCTCAGGGATCTCTTGCAGTTCATTCTCTTGGTGGCCCTTGACCACCTGTTCAATGGCTTTTTTTAGGAGCTCTCCCTCAGAGGCAGAGGCCCCGTTTTCCGGGATTAAACTTTGTTTGAAATCTTGCCAGGCCAGCTCCCGATTCGATAGACGGGTTTGCTGGAAAGCAAACAAAGTTTGCATAGCCTTAATGCGTAAATTTCTTCGGTTCAACATAGCTGGTGTACGCCCTAAAAGGTAAGTTTAACTTTCCCAACTCTTTCAATTCGGTCACGAGCCATTTGTAACGCAGCCTGATGGGTAGTGATGTCCAGATGTTGGGAGCGATCTATCAATTCCAAACAGGTATCGTAGATAGACTGCGCTTTCTGGTAGGCCAGCTCACGATTGTATTTTCCAGTGTACTCCAAATAAACATTGATAATGCCCCCCGAATTGATCAGGAAGTCCGGAGCGTATAATATTCCTCGTTCCTTAAGCATTTGAGCGTGTTCTACCTCATCCTGCAATTGGTTATTGGCTCCACCGGCTATTACCTGACACTTTAAGCTCGGTATAGATACGCTGTTTAAGGTGGCCCCTAAAGCACAAGGCGCATAAATATCCATGTCAATATCCAATTGAGAATTACCCGGAATAACCTGGGCTTTATACGCATT
>JAOTYN010000102.1 GCA_029861825.1 Cyclobacteriaceae bacterium | reverse complement strand
GTAGTAGTCCAATCCCTTTTGGTAGTTGCCATCGGAATTAAAGTAGTGCAGTTCCCTGGGTGCCATCTGGATGGAAGGGTGTCGAGCCAAATCCGACGCTAATGAAGATGTGGCGGCTTTCATGGCTCCAACGATTATAAAATCCGGTAATCTCATGTAGTGCGTCCATTTTCAATTATCCTAAGAGCAAAATCGGCGATTCTTTTGGTTGAAGCTCCATCGGTGAAATGGGCATAGTCCCGCACCAGTTGTTGTCGTTGTTCCGCGTAGAAGCCAGGTTCTTCAAGACACTTTATGATCATGTCCTTGAAATCCTTCTGTTCTTTTATGATGGGCACCAAATTAAGTTCCTGTATCCGGCCAAAATGCTTGCCCAATACCCAGGTTGTGAAATAGTTTTTTGCTCTTCTCTGCTGATAAGGATGGAATATGGGCACTATAGTGGGTCTATCAAAAATAGCAGCCTCTAGGGTAACGGTGGAGCCAGGAGTTATCACCACGTCGCTATGGGCCAACATATTGCCCATTTCGATCATGTCCTTGTCGTCCATGTACCAGGTCAACGCGGGCCAGTATTTATTGACATAGGACAGTCGAATATCCGGACGTCGCCCATATTTTTCAAAATGCTCCAGTCTTGACCATGGATGTAGGCGGCAGATTATTTGAGGATCTCCCGGCAACTCCTTGCGATCCAAAAGACCCACCAATACATCCATCCAGCAGGTCTCGTCGAATCCCGGAAAGAAATACCCCAAAGTTGCAAAAGTAATAATAGGCCGTTGCGGGTCCAGATTAAAATGGCGGGCCATGGCTTCCCGGTCCCAGCGGTATTGAGGTTTGAAGTAAATATCAAATTGGGGTGGTCCCACCAGTTCAATGTCGTTATCTGGATACCCCTCAAAGTCCATCAATTCCTTTTTATTGATCTCGTTCCAAACTGCCATCTTTTGAGGTCGACTTTTGATGCCTTTATATACATTGTCCCAACTTCTTACAATCCCTAATGTGGGCACTCCACAGGCATGGGCAGCGCTGATCAATTCCGATTCCGCCGGCAAATGGGCATGGGTAGCCAGGAACAGGCAAGGCTTATGCTTCCTGAAATAATCCAGGTATTCTGGCTTAGGGGGGTAAACGCGCTTTTCTTCCAGTTTGATCCAGGCATTTAAAATGGAATTAATACCCAGCCGAGCCAGTTTCCTGCGTAAATAGAAATACCTGCGATTCTTCTTATTACTGGTGCATGGGGTAAAGGCTCGAAATGTAAGGTTGGGAGCGCGCCAGGCCTCAATAAAAGCAGTTACCTCGGTAGCCTCCGTGAAAATAGTAACATGATATCCGGCCTCTGTCAATTCAGAAAGAAGTCCGTTATAAAACAGATCCCGGACGGTACGACCTTCCACCAGGGACAAGGCTATTTCTTTGTTGTTGTGATCGGGCATTACTTGACTCTAACTGTGGGATTGGTGCGCCATGGGTTTTTGCTCAAGTACCTTGAACCAAAGCGCCAGATTTATCCACTGCCAAATATAAAAGCTATTATCGGATTCTCCTTGCTGATAGCGGTTCCAGTGGCCTCGAACCTGGTCCATATTGAGCCAATCGCCCCCTATTTCTTTGTCCAAGGTCAACAGGCAATTATCCACCCAACCTGCCAGCGGCCCCCTTAACCATTCCCGTTGGGGAGTTTGTACAGGCCTCTTGGGGGCTTCCACCACTCCTCTGGGCAGCAATTTGCTTCCAATCTCTCTCAATAGCCATTTGTGCACACCGTCCCGTATCTTCCTGTCCGAGGGCTGCATAAAAGCCAGTTCGAATAAGCGGTGATCCAAAAAAGGTTCTCTCAACTCGGTACTGTACATCATGGAAATACGATCGTTGAAACGTAAAGCCCGAGGGATTTTAGTAAAGCGGGCATCTTTGTATTGGGCATTCAACAAGGGGTCTTGAAATACCGTTGGGGGTTCAAAAACCATTGCTTTGTCCAAAAATTCCGGAATGAGACAATCGGGGCGCACCGGGCTATCAGCTGAACCTTGCACTGGTCCCAAGACACCTTTGGTGAGCGGTTTTGATAACCTGCCGTAATAATCATACCCTGCCCATTGTTCGTCAAGACCCTGACCGTCCAACAACACTTTGATGCCCATGGAACGAGCCTTCTTAAAGATCTTGGAGTAGGCTAATGTTGGAAAGCCTCCGAAAGGTTCATCCTGATGGGATTGGATGTCTAAGGCCAATTGTGGAATTTCATCAGGGGTTAAGGTACAAATTTCGTGGGGATGACCAGTGTGTTGCAGCATTTGACGAACCCAGGGAGTCTCATCGTAATTGGGGTCTCCTGTGGCAAAGGTAAATACTCGAATATCACTTTCAGCTCCAAATATATGGTCCACCATACCTAAAAGGATGCTGGAATCAAGACCACCGCTGAGATTTATGGCCACCGGCACATCAGAGCGAAACCTGAATCGCACGGAATTTTCCAACAACTCTCTATAACGGTCCATAACCGCTTCTTCACTTTGCGATGAGATAGACTCTGCGGAAAGTTTGGATAGGTCGTACCATCGCCAATATTTTTCCCGGCCGTTTTCCCAGGTCATGGCCCCACCTGGCGGAATAGATTTTATTCCTTCCCAGAACGACTGTTCGGTATGTTCGTAAAGACCAAATCTCAAATAACTGGCCCAGGTGGTCAAATTGGGAGCCGCCGGAACCCCCGCAGCCAATAAGGTTTTAATCTCACTGGACCAATAAAGATTCTCATGGTGATGAGCCATGTATAATGGCTTTACACCAAACCGATCTCTTGCCAAAAAAAGTCGCTTTTGATGATCATCCCAGATGGCAAAGGCAAACATTCCTATGAAATGGTCCACACAATCCAAGCCCCATCGCTGGTAAGCCGCTAGAATCACCTCTGTATCACTTTGACTGCGGAAGGGATAATTGCTTAACTCTTTTTTTAATTCCAGATAATTATAGATCTCTCCGTTATATACAATGCGCAATTTCCCCTGGTGATCTGACATAGGCTGAGCTCCACCTTCGGACAGATCGATAATACTCAACCTATTGTGTCCCAGTCCAACTTGATGGCGATGCTCAATAGCATGACCGCAGGCATCAGGTCCCCGGTGACTCTGTACTTCGATCATGGTCATCAATTGGTGCTTCTGCCAATTTTCACCCGCAATGCCACATATTCCGCACATAGGCTAGGCTTGTTTGTTAAGTGTATTAAAAAATGTTTCCAATTTCCGGGCCATAAAGATTTCTGTATGTTCCATAGACTCAAAGGTAGCACCTGCAATATGGGGAGTGACCAGCAAGTTACTTCCCTGATAATTTAACAAAGGGCTTTCTTTTCTAAGACGGTCGTCTCTTTCGTGGCTTATTACATCCGTAGCCACCGCCGACAAATGTTCTTCCTGAAGAAGTTGCACTACTGCCTGTTCATCCCAAATACCCGCTCGACTGGTATTGATCACCACCGAGCCTTTCGGTAATACACTTAATTGCTCATACTGCAGCAAATGATTCGTGCTAGAATCTAATGGTACATGTATGGACAATATTTCACTCCAAGAGAGCAATTCCGTAAGGCTGTCGAATCTCTTCAGCCCTGGGGGAAAGCTCTGGTGGTTGATATCAAATGAGCCTACCTGCATGCCGAAGGCCTGGGCTATATTGGCGACCTGACGGCCTACCCTGCCCATACCCAGAATTCCCAGGCGCTTCTTTTGGAGGTTGTGTCCTCTGAGTACCTGTCGATCCCAATCACCCTGCTGGATCTGATAGTGAGCAGGGATAATTTTTCTGGTTACCGCCAGCAGCAGGGCCCAGGTGTGCTCGGCAGTCGAAGGAATAGAATCTAAGAACTCCCGTTCCCCTTTTAATGTCAATATTTCTATACCATACTCCGTCGCTGCTTCAAGATCGATATGGTCAGTTCCGGTAGTAGCCGATATTACCACTTTTAACTCGGGAGCGTTAATCAAAACGTCGCGGTTGATTTGTAAACCCAGTCGCACGATCAAAGCGTGATATCCTTTTAAGTGGCCGATCAATTCCTCCTGGGATGTAGGTAATTCGGTAACCGTAGCGAAACGCTCTAAACATCTACGGGCTTCCTTACTATAGGAGTCTGGCTCCGCATTTAATATGCGCCATTTAGATCCTTCCATCTTTCCAAAGTTTTACCAGCACATTAGCAATGTGCAAATCCCTCTCATCGTCTATATTGACCAGACGTTCCAAAGGCATAATATAGGCCATCTTTTTGGAAACCATCAGACTATTTTTTTCTAGTAGTACCTCTGTACGAATGGCGTATATGGCACCGTTTCGATAGTAGACCGGCTCAATATCTTGGCGGCGGGTCGCTTCCAGCTGCGGATTCAGTGCCTGCATTTTCAAATCGTTATCCACATGATACATGCGTGCCGGATGAATGTCTTGCATGGGAACCACACTAATGACCGCATCACAATCCGCATGCTCTATCAGAATATTCAGAGCATTATCGATATCGGTGCCATGCCTTATGGGTGCGGTGGGCTGTAGTAATACCACCATGTCGTAATGCTCACCATATTGTTCTTGGCTGACCTCCAAGGCGTGTTTGATCACTGGGATTATGGGCGTATCATCCTGTGCCAGTTCCGCAGGTCTCATGATCACCGTGCCCTCAAAGCTTTGAGAAATTTCCGCAATGCGGGGAGAATCTGTGGTGACAATTGCCCTGGTCAACAAGGTACTTTCGCGGGCACTATTTATGGTATAAGAAATCAACGGCTGACCGTCCACCAAGGTGATGTTCTTGTCTTTTACGCCTTTCGAACCACCTCTTGCCGGTATAACTCCCAGTACCTTCATCAGTAGGTCAGCTTCTTATCGATACGAAGTTCGGTCTGGGCCAGCACTTCGGCGATTCTCTCCCCCGCCGAGCCATTACCGTAAATGGTACTAACCGCAGGACGACCGCCGTTCATTTGTGAAAGGGCAGCTTGCATGATAGCCTCCACCTGGTAATCCACATCAACCACATTAGCTCCTCGTTCCCTACCCGCTTGTCTTGAACCAATATTAACTACCGGGACCCCCAGAAATGCGCATTCGCGGATTCCTACACTGGAATTGCCGATCAGACATCGGCTGTTATACAAAAGTTTCAGGAAATCAACGGGTTCCATGTTCTTGAAAAACCTAATGTTGGTCGGTTTATGAATTTCACGATAGGCGCGGATCCCCGTGGAAGTCCCGTCCGAACCCGCATCGACATTGGGCCAGAACCACAAAGTTGGTTTACCAATTTCTGAAACGGCTTCCAGGGTCTGGGTTACATGTTGACGAGCACTGGCATACTCGGTGGTTACCGGATGCTGCATGACTACTATATACCCATCACTGAGATCCAGATCAGTGCCAACCCCTCCATATTTTTCTTGGGGGTCAAAATCAAGTTTAGGTCGGTCCAATGCCGAGGCTGCCAGATCAATAGAAGGGCAACCCGTTTGATAGACCGACTCGGGGTGTTCCCCCATCTTTATGACCCGCTCTTTGGCTTTTTCTGAAGCCACAAAATGGAGGTCGGCTAATTTAGTTACGGCATGCCGCACTTTTTCATCGATGTTGCCGGTTACTTCTCCCCCTTGTACATGGGCCAGAGTAATGTTCATATAAGAAGCCGCCAGGGCGGTGGCCATAGTCTCGTAGCGGTCGGCAATGGAAATGACGATATCCGGATTTAAGTTATCGAATACGGTAGCCAATTCTAAAATGCCCAGGCCGGTAGTTTTGGCCATAGAGGTTGGATTCTCTCCTTCCAAAACCATAAACACTCTCTCTTTCACATGAAAACCATCTTTTTCTATATAGTTTACGGCGGTACCATACCGATCCAGCAATGCTGAACCCGCTACTATCAATTGTAGCTCCAAATTCGGATGCTTGTCAATTGCTCTTAATGCGGTTTTAATCCTTGAATAACTGGGTCTCGCGGTAACGACCACACAAATATTTCTTTTCAAACTCATATCAAATCCGTATAATTCAAGAAATCAAAACGCCGAAGATCCCGTTTCAACTTCCTGCCAATGACTTCGTTAAATTTACCCGCAGGAATTCCCTGATTCGAGGGCTTCTTGCCTTCAAGATCCTCAAATTTAAGGATATCGCCGGACTTCATGTCCTTATTTACTGCCAGGGATTTCTCGAATATTCCTTTGAGATCCTGATAGCTATGAAGATCATTCTTGTCGATTGGGTTATTGAGACATGTCTCAAGATAGCGAACGCCCTCCACCAGCTCCTTGGTCTGTCGCAGGTTCAAGGAGGCCTTAGTATCAGGCCCGAACATCTCCTTGTCAAATACCACATGAAACTCCAGGTATTCAATACCTAACATTACTGCCGCCAAGCAGGGAAAAATGGTGCTGCTGTGGTCTGAAAGGCCCACCGGAAGTCCATATCGCTCTTTCAACTCGTTAATTACGTTTAGCCCCACATCTTTGGCGGCGGTGGGATAGGCAGTGGTACACTGCAGAATAGCCAGTGGAATATTTCTGGAACCAAGGTAACTGACGGCCCCGTCCAATTCATCAAAGGAACTCATTCCTGAAGACAGTATTACTTGTTTTCCGGTACGAGCAATCTTTTCCAGCAACAGGGTATTGGTTACTTCTCCCGAGCCTATTTTGTATCGTTTTACTTGCAGGCGCTCCAAAAGATCCACGGCTTGATTGGAAAAAGGCGAGGAAATAAATTCCAGGCCAACCTGCTGGCAGTGATCCCTGATCTCTTGCCATTGCTCCTCGCTGAATTGCATTCTTTTCCAGTAATCGTAACGCGTTTTGTCCTCATAGGTAAAGTTGACCCGAAAAGGTTCTAACTCACTACTTTCCGCCTCCGCAATATGTGTCTGAAACTTAACAGCATTTACTCCCAGGGGAGCCAGAGCATCAATGTAGGAATGAAGGATGCCTAAACTGCCGTCATGGGCCTGAGCCACTTCCGCTATTATTAAGATCTCCTGGTTCTCCATTTTAATCTTTTGAGGCTTTCATTGATTCTATAAACTCTATGGTCTTAGCATGTTCCTCCAGATCACAGGACGGCCATACCATCATTCCCGTATTTATGGCCTCCGAAAAAGCTGTCGCTTGTTCATAAAGACCTGGTTTTAATCCATCATTTCTTTTCGCTGATGACACAGCGTAAGCGGGAGATCTGTCCAATTTTAATGTAGCCTGCTCCAAAGGTCCAATGTTCGCCTGAATGCCTTCTCCTGCAATAATCACCTGCCAATCCTGCATACCTCCATAGCTGTTGTGTGAAACGAAGGTGCCCAATAATTTGTCCTTAAATCTTAGTGAGGCCGTCAGTGAGCACTCCCGATGCTCAGTGACATTGGTCTTATAGATCTGAAAATCCAATATGTCACCACCTATCATTTGGAACAGATCGATGGCATGAATGGTATTCATTTTGAGCCATTCGTCATAAACCAATGAATCGTAAGTGCCCATGCTTCGGTAAGGAGCTACGGGATCCGGGGCTAAAATAGTAATACCGATAATCTTCCCATAGTATTTAACGGTATTAATAACTTCCAAAATACTAGGATAATATCTGCGATTCATGCCTACCAAAACCTGAACCCCTTGTTGTTGTGCTTGTAAGTGAAGCTTACGAATACTTGAAGCATCAAGACTTACCGGTTTCTCTGCCAACACATGTAACCCTGCCCCTATGGCCTCACCGGTAATTTTTTCATTCAGCAAGTGGGAAACTGTCACTACGCACGCCCGAGCCCCAATGGCACTAGCCATTTCCTTCCAGTCACTTCCGTGATTCTCGACCCTAAATTCCTCAGCCAGGCGTTGAGCACTTACCCCAGTGTGGCTGGCCACGCCCACTACCCGAAAGTAGGGGGAACTCTTTAGGACCTCCAAGTGTGCCCTGCCCATCTTTCCCGCTCCGATTACGATTATGGGTATCTTTTCCATTTTATCAGGCAAAAGGAAACACTTCTTTCATTATTTCTCCCTTCAAGGGCAGGTCGATCCAAGCATTCTGATGGCGTTGGGATTGTAAGCATGCAATGGTGGCTTCCAAGGCTTTATAGCCATCTTCAGCTGTGCATCGAGGTGGTTTGCGGTTGTTGAGTTCAATCAATGCCGTGGATAATCCTACCGAGATCATATCGTGCCAGGCATAATGCTCTTCCCATACCCTTCCTGAATTAGCTACCAACCGGATCCTTTCATTTCTCTGGTCCACCTCAAGCCGCCCCGTGGCTCCGTATATCATAAAATGATCTTGTTGTAGCGGCATACAATCCGAAAGATCCAAGGTTACTAGTATCTGATTATTTAATTTGAGTTCGACCCGTCCTGAATGGTCCACAAAATGTGATCCTCGCCAGTTGGACCTAACCACATCATCCATATAGGCTTTAACACTTATTATTTCTGCATCAAACAACCACCTGGTAAAATCAAAAAGGTGAGTGCCGATCATAGCCATTCCTGCCCGACCGAAATTGTAATGCAAACTGTGTATCTCCCCAATTGCTCCGGACTGAATTAATCGTTTAACACCTTCTGCAGAGGGCACCCAGCGACGAACATGATCAATAAAAATGAGGGCATCCGAATGCCTTATTCTTTCACAAAGCTCTTGGGCCGGACTCAAGCTAGTACCCAATGGCTTTTCTAAAAAGATCTTTCTTATTCCCTGGTCAAGGGCTATCTGTGCAATATCAACGTGGCTGTCGGCGGTTGAGGCAATGGCCAGTATAGCTTTGGGGGGTATAGCTAACAGAAGCGCTTCCAGTGACTCTTTGATCTCAGTTTGAGGAAACCACTTGTTTTGGATTTTTTGGGCGTTCTCCGGACGAGGATCGTAAACCGCCGGTATGGTCCATCCCTCCAAAGCCTTAACCGCCTGAGCAATTTGATTTCCCATGGTCCCACATCCTACCAAATATACTTTACCCTTGTCTGGTTGCAGGTTACTTTTCACAGACAATTGAAAACGTTTTAAAGCCAACGATTCTTTTCTTTCCTCTTTAAGGACCTTTAGCCTTTTTAGGATTAGCTTAATCAGTGCTTTTAATTTCGCTTTCATCAATTAAAAGTTGAGCGGATTTTCAAACCATTAATCCGCAACCAAGCGATATTGGCCAAGCTCTTTTTACGGTCGCCGGTTATGAGTTGAAAGGAATCTCGAGAACCAGGCAGCTTTTCTCGTGACTGGACATCATAACCTAGTGCTTTCATAGTGGTTCCTAATATTTTTTCGATTACTGCAATCTCTTTGGTCCATTGACTATGGCGCCAACGGCCCACAGCCCGATCATCCACTGCTTTAAAGTGATCTCCATGCATGGAGTTCCCCTGCCATTGAATACCCAGCTTGCTTGGTATTGTTAAACCTTCAACCAGCGGAACATCTAAAAATTTTGTAACAATTTCAAGTTGGTCCTGTAAATTACTTACCAGATCCTCATAGCGCAGATACAATATCTGGTCCCCTTCCATGGATAGGCCACTGCGCAGGCTGGTGGTCCAGGTACTGATAAAATTTCCCAGTTTTAAGGTTGCTCGACCCGCCGTATATCGCTCCCGGTTCTTGCGGTAAGAACAAAACACATCCCTGGGGTCTCTCACGATATATATATACCGGGCATCCGGAAACATTTTTTTGATGGATGTAAAGTAAACCTCATTGCGGGGAGTCTTTTCAATCCAATACCGCTTATTTTGCTGATTACTGACCGCAGCAAAGGCCTTCATCAAAGCCAATAGAATGTCCTTGTGGGATTTAGGGCCTTGATTAAATACTTCCCTTACTTGAGATTGAAAGCTGTCAAAAGGAAAATCCGAATAGTCACGGTTTCCTTCCATTCCATCATTGGCCTTATCAATCTGGAGTCGATTAACATGAGTCTCTTGCAGCTGAAAATCCAGCCGGTCCGAAATCTGCTTAAAGTCCTTAATATTAACCCACCTAAAAAAAGAAGTCTCCTCGGGAAAAACCATCAAGTCTGGATGGTTGTCCAACAACGCAGCCAATAAGGTGGTCCCGGATTTTTGGTAACCACATATAAAGACAGGGCTCATATGGAGGGAGTTTGTTTCGCTACCGCTTTTAGTGACAGTTCCCGGTATCTTTTTATTGCTGCTTTATTTTCGCACCAATAATACTGCTCAAAGGTCTGGCGTCCGCCGGAACCCAGTTGCTTTGCCAACAGAGGGTCGGTCAAAATCCTATGGGCACAATTTAACCATTCAGCGGGAGAATCCGCCACCAAACAATTCTTATTGTCCACTACTTCTGGTAATCCTCTGGCAGAAGCACGGTCCATGATCACCGGAACACCCCGGGCCCAAGCCTCAATAACGCGTGTTCTAAAGCCAATGGAGATAGGGACTGCCACCAGTACCGCTCGAGCCTGGGCGAATTCTTCCATCAAGTTTTCTGCAAACCCAACGAACTGCAAACCCTGACAATCCTTGGGAATATTAAGGTTGAAGGGTAGTTTACCGGCACCAACTACACGAATGGTGCTGAATTGAGGCAGATCGCTCCGCTTCCAATGGGGCCAAATTTCTTGAAAAAAGTACTCAAGACCGTACCGGGTGTGTACGGTGGTAAAATTGCCCAATAGCAGAAAGTCCCGCGCCTCAGGGTTGATCTGTGCTTGATCCAAAAGAGGAAAAGAAAGTTCACACAATTCTACAGGGACTCCTGCATTATCTCGAATATAGGCTATATCTCCAGGTCCGTAGGCTGCAGCCACACCTCGTTGATGGGCTTCTTGGAGGGCCGATGCCTCTTCATTCCGAATGTGAGCCGTCCTTTTCT
>JAOTYN010000101.1 GCA_029861825.1 Cyclobacteriaceae bacterium | reverse complement strand
ACGAAAATCAACTTTCGAAAGGAGTGATTGGATGTGCTTTAAATGTTCATAAAGTATTAGGTCCAGGATTACTAGAATCAGCTTACAAACATTGCCTCTGCCATGAACTAATAATCCAAGGGTTACAGATTTCAAAGGAAGAGCCTATGCCCATTGTATATCATAATATCAAACTAGATCATGGGTACAGAATAGATATTTTAGTTGAAGATAAATTGGTGATTGAAGTAAAAGCGGTCGACGGATTTGTGGATGTGCACCTAGCACAAGTATTAACCTATCTTCGTTTGGGTAGTTTTAAATTAGGACTGCTACTAAACTTTAATGTAACAAAACTAAAGCATGGGATCAAAAGAGTAATTCTATGACTTAGTGTCCTTTGTGCCTTCTTTGTGCTACTCTGTGTCCAGCCTCTTTTACCAAACCTGCATAAAAAAACCCTGAAGTCCAGATTACAGAACCACAGGGTTTAGATTTTCGATTTATAAATTGGTTATACTGAAGCCTCTACTTGAGCGTCTAGCTTTTGAGCTAATATGCTCTTAGGGACAGCTCCGATCTGCTTATCTACAACTTCGCCACCCTTGAATACCAGAAGAGTAGGAATACTGCGGATCCCGAACCGTGCTGAAACATTGGGGTTGTTGTCCACATCTACTTTTCCAACTACTGCCTTACCCTCATATTCCGACGCTAACTCCTCAACAACCGGCCCAATCATTTTACAAGGACCACACCACTCAGCCCAAAAGTCTACTAGTACAGGCTTATCCGATGCTATGATTTCTTCGAAATTCGCATCTGTGATTTCAATTGCTTTACCCATAATTCAAATATATTTAATAGTTATTTTATTTCTTTTTCCTAATCAGATGCAAATATAGTGCAAATTATTAGGCTTGAGCCAAAGACGTCAAAAATATGTCGGTAATGACCCTGAACGACACCAATTTGATGTCATCCTGTAAGCATAAACGGCAATTTTGACCGATTAGTTCAAAATCCTATAAGAAATTTCAGGAATACTATCCAACTCCTTCATGAGCTCATCTTGGGGCTTTACTTGAAACTTCCGGGAAAGCAGTTCTACCGCGATATTATCCTGTATATCAGCCACATTCAACTTTAACTGGCAGTTACCAGGATAATCCTGACTGAGGTGTTCGAGTTTTGATACCAGATCCTCATTAATATCCTGTAGCTGCACTTGCAGAAGTATGCCTTTACTCATTTTTTCCCGGATCTCCGTAAGCAGCTGAATGCTGTAAGGCCGCAATTCCCAAACTCCGGGTTGCTTATATCGTTCGGTAACTTGACCTTCTATATAAACAAAGTTCCCTATTCCCAGAAGATGTCGGAATTTTAAATACTCCTCACCAAACATGGCGAGATCCAGGGAATCCACGAAGTCTTCTATGGTAAATAGGCCGAATGGACGACCGTTTTTAGAGGTACGCTCCACAAATTTGGTTACGATCCCCGCTACTGCCACCTTCTCATTTTTGCGTTCCTCGATCTTATCAACTGTGCAGCTGCAAAATTGTTCAATATCAATGCGGAACTGATCCAATGGGTGGCCGGAAATATAGAAGCCCACCACTTCTTTTTCAATTCGCAACTTCTCCAACTCCGAATATGGCTCACAGGGAGGAACTTTGGGCAACGGAATTTCTACTCCACTATCACCCCCGAAAAGGGATACCTGAGAGGCGTTCTGCTCGCTTTGTTTGCGGTTGCCATAGCGGATTACCATTTCAATTAGAGTAGTTTCTCCTTCAGGAGCATGCAAGTAATGGCGTCGGTGAAAATCTTCAAAACAATCGAAGGCCCCGGCCATGGCCAGACTTTCAAATGTTTTCTTGTTGACTGTGCGTAGGTTAACTCTTTCCGCAAAGTCGAATATATTCTTATAGGGTCCGTTTTCCAGCCGTTCGCTGACAATGGCTTCTACGGCAGCTTCCCCTGTTCCTTTCACAGCACCCAATCCAAACCGGATCTGGCCTTCTGGGTTGACCTCGAAATTCAGCCCACTTTCGTTAATGTGCGGCCCCAATACTTTAATGGCCTGCCGCTTGCACTCATCCATAAAGAAGGTGATCTTCTCAATGTTGCTTTGGTTGTGCGTGAGTACGCTGGCCATATACATGGCGGGGTAATGCGATTTCAGGAAAGCAGTTTGGTAGGCCACCACAGAATAAGCAGCGGAGTGACTGCGGTTGAAACCATAGGCAGCAAACTTCTCCATAATATTAAAGATGTCCTCCGCTTTTTCCTGGGAAATGTTATGCTTTTCCTGTGCCCCTTTGACGAAGATGGCCCGCTGCTTGTTCATCTCTTCAATCTTCTTCTTACCCATAGCCCGTCGCAGTAAATCCGCTTGTCCCAGGGAGTAACCTGCCATGATCTGGGCGGTCTGCATGATCTGCTCCTGGTATACCATGATACCATAGGTATTTTTGAGAATGGGTTCCAACAGCTCGTGAGGATATTCCACAGTTTCTTTGCCGTGCTTGCGGTTAATAAAGTTGGGAATGAACTCCATAGGACCCGGACGATAAAGGGCGTTCATGGCTATGAGATCCTCAATATCTGTAGGCTTTAAAACCTGCAGGTACTTACGCATACCGGTTGATTCGAACTGGAAAGTTCCGATGGTATCCCCTTTTTGATACAACTTGAAGGTAAACTCATCATCCAGAGGTATGGTGTCGATGTCAATCTCTTTACCTTTATTCTTTTGGATCAGTTTGAGGCAATCCTTGATAATACTCAAGGTTTTCAAACCCAGAAAATCCATTTTTAGCATACCCGCATCTTCGATGACTTTTCCGTCGAACTGAGTAACCAGCAGATCGGAGTCCTTAGAAGTGGAAACCGGTATGTATTCCGTTAAATCATCAGGGGCTATGATCACCCCGGCGGCGTGGATGCCGCTGTTGCGCACTGAACCTTCCAGTTTTTCCGCCATCTTCAGTACTTCACCTCGCAGGTCATTTCCTTTGCGGATGGCCTTTAATTCCTTTACTTCCTCATAGGCTTGTGTCAACGTGATCCCGGGTCTTTCAGGGACTAATTTGGCCAGGGCATTGGCTTCTCCCAGCGGTAGTTCGGTTACCCGGGAGACGTCCTTAATGGCCATTTTTGCGGCCATAGTACCATAGGTTATGATCTGCGCCACCCGATTCTTGCCGTATTTATCTACTACATAATCGATTACCAGCTGTCGACCTTCATCATCGAAATCCGTATCGATATCCGGCATGGAAATTCGTTCAGGGTTCAGGAAGCGTTCGAATAGCAACGAATACTTGATAGGGTCGATATTGGTAATACCTGTGCAATAAGCCACCACCGACCCAGCTGCAGATCCCCGGCCCGGCCCGATCATCACGTTACGATCGCGTCCCGCTTTAATCAGGTCGGCGGTGATGAGGAAATACCCCGCAAACCCCATGGTCTTAATAATGTTGAGCTCGTGTTCAATGCGCTCCTCTACTTCGGCGGATAGTTCTCCGTAACGCTTAGTTGACTTGGCCCCCTCATACGTAACATGTCGCAGGTAGTCATCGGTGTTGGCAAACTCCTGAGGTAGCGGGAAGTTGGGCAGCAGGATATCTCGGGTGAGCTGAGGAGTATTGATCTTGTCAACAATTTCGTTGGTGTTGTCCAGGGCTTCCGGAATGTCCTTAAACAGGGCTTGCATTTCTGCCTGAGTCTTGAAGAAGAATTGGTCGTTGGGGAATCCGAATCGATAATCCTTGGAACCGAAACCATCACCCTTCCAGATAGGTTTACTTTGAAATTCACCGGTATTTACACAAAGGAGAATGTCGTGGGCATTAGCATCTTCTTGGTCCACATAGTGGGAGTCGTTGGTAGCAATCACCTTGACCCCATATTTTTGGGCAAATTTCAACAGTGTTTGATTAACTCCTACCTGCTCCTCTAATTCATGACGCTGTAATTCTACATAATAGTCTTCTCCAAACAGATCCAGCCACCATTTGAAGAGCTCTTCAGCTTCTTCTTCCCCTTTGTTCATGATGGCTTGTGGGACCTCTGCGCCCAGGCAGCAGGTAGTGGCGATCAAGCCCTGGTGGTACTTTAGGATCAATTCCTTGTCTATGCGGGGCCATTTGCTGTAGAGGCCTTCCATATAACCCAAAGAGCAGAGTTTCGACAGGTTTTTATACCCTTCTTCATTTTTAGCCAACATCAGCTGGTGGTAGCGCTCGTCACGTTGTTCTTTGCTGAACTGTTTTTTGTGCCGGTCTGGAACCACATAAAACTCACAGCCAATGATGGGCTTGACGTTGTACTTATTGGCTTCGGCCACGAATTTAAAGGCCCCGAACATATTGCCGTGATCGGTGAGCGCCACTGCGGGCATACCGTCCTCCTGGGCTTTCTTAAGCATTTCCGGAATCTTGGCGGCACCGTCTAAAAGGGAGAATTGAGTGTGACAGTGCAGGTGGCTAAAAGTGGGCATTTAGGAAATTATCAATTAAAAAATGAACAATTAAGAATGGACTTAATGGGAACTGCTAAAATACGGAATTTGTGGTTAACGATCCGTGATGTAGTGGGCGAATCCTCAATTTTTTTAGAGGAGGTGAAGGATAGGTAAAATTAGGGGTGGGGCAGCCGAGCGATTAATTTTGAGTTGAGTTTCTGGGTGCTGGGCTCCTCACTAACAAACGCATACCCAAATAACCAAATATACACCTCCTTACACCATCAGCACTTTCTTGCCTTCAAACCAATCCTCTTTAAAATACGTACTCAACTTATGCTGTTGCACCTTCCGATGCGTTTCGGCAATCTCCTCCGACAGTTCCCCTCCCTTCAAAAAGATCATAGACCCACCCGGTTTCAAATTATGCCGCACCCAAGGAGCGAATTTGCTGAGCCTGGTCACCGCCCGGCTCACTATAAAGTCGAACCGCTGCTTAATCAATTCGGCCCTAATCTGCTCAATACTGACATTTTTCAACCTCAAAGCTTTACTGACCTCCCCTACCACTTTGACCTTTTTAGCAATAGAGTCCACCAAATGGAAATGTACCTTGGGATATAGTATGGCCAGCGGTATTCCGGGAAAGCCTCCTCCAGTCCCCACATCCAATACCCTGGATCCAGGGGGAAACTCCAGCACCTTAGCAATGCCCAGTGAATGCAACACGTGCTTTAAGTAAATGCTCTCAATATCCTTACGGGAGATCACATTGATCTTCTCGTTCCACTCAAAGTACAACGGAGCCAACTTGGCGAATTGCTGCTGTTGTTCCTTACTGATATGCTGAAAATAATGGGTGATCAACTCCACACCTGGCTTGGCCTCCATCAGATGTGATCTTTTTTACCCTTAACCAGATCGTACATCAACTCCCTGGCCCGGTGAAGTTGGGCCTTAACCGTACCTAGTGGCGCATCAAGTTCCGTGGCAATTTCATCATAAGAGAGTTCCTCAAAATATCTTAAGCGTACCAAACGCTGATATTTGGGGGGTAGTTTGCCCACAAAAAGGTGGATTAGTTCGATCTTTTGAGATTTAATGGCCTCCTCCTGGGGGTCCAGGCCCTTGTCTTCCAGGTCGATATTGACATTGTCCCCATCGTCGTTCCGCAGGGAAGTATTTAAGCTGAAAGTATCCAGCTTCTTTTTGCGAATAAAGTCAATAGTGTTGTTCGTAGCAATGCGGAATAGCCAGGTGCTAAAAGTGAAGTCCTTCTTAAACTTGTGCAGATTCTTAAAGGCTTTGGCAAAAGCTTCTATGGTGAGGTCTTCGGCATCATCAACATTGCGGATCATCTTCAGGATCATGTGGTAGACCGGCGTCTTATAGCGGGTCATTAATTCGGCATAGGCTTTTTCGTCGCCTTCATCTACCGCCCGGTCTATTAGCGCAAAATCCTGTAATGCTTTATCCGAAAATTGTTTCAATGCCAGTTTACTTTCTTGCTGGTTAAAGCCACCAACCCTGTGTATAGGTAATAAACGCCGAACAGAAAATCCAAAAACACCAAACTACTTAAGGATTGACTGTGGCTCAGTTGCTTGGCTGACCTGCTCACAATTACTGACAGGGTGATCTGACGAATTAGGAACAGCACTAAGACCAAAGCAAGGTGCGTGGTGGTTACCAACAAACTTACTAAAGAACTCCAAAATATTATATGAGTTAGGGAGAATATACCCAAAACCAGTTTATGGTAGTATTTATAGTGTTTCCCTACTGCCAGATGTCTTTTTTTCTGTATTAGGTAGTCTTTCAAGCTGCTTTTAGGTCTGGATATCATATGGGCCGCCGGCTTAATGCATATCCCAGTGCGTTCGCCACGAGCAAAATGATTGACCAATAAATCATCATCACCCCCCGGTACCCTCAAGTAAGGCTTAAGTTGGTGAGTGTTGTTAAAAAATTCCTTGGTGTAGGCTAAATTGCGGCCTACTCCCATGTAGGGATCACCCTGCAGCGCTCGTGAGAGGTATTGGATACCCGTCAGCAGTGTTTCATAGCGGATGAAAGTATTTAACAATCCCGGTCTCTTTTCATAAGGTGAAAAACCTAATACCAACTCGTTATTCGCCTGCAATCCGGCAGCCATCAAAGCGATCCATTGGTTGCTCCGCGGATAGCAATCGGCATCGGTGAGCAGCAGATGGGGGTGATCCGCGGCTTGTATGGCTTGCAACAAGGCGTATTTCTTTCCGTTCACCTTATCGGGAATCTCCTTAAAGTCCAGGATGTTAAGCCGCTCCCAGTTTTGTTGTTGTAACCAAGTCAAACTATTGTCTGTGGATCGGTCTAAGGCTACCAAAACCTGAAAATTAGCATACTCTTGCTGCCTCAGCGCGGGGATCAGAACCTTCAAGTTATCCAACTCATTGTGCGCACATATTATAACGGAGACCGGTTGAGCTGGGGTAGCACCTGCTTCTGGAATTTGCTTAAAGGCCAAGGCTCCGAATACCTTCAGCCAATAAAACAACTGAATTGCTGTACAGCTGACGAAGAGGTAGAAGATTACAGTCCAAGCAGTCATGGGGATTGAGCTAAAAATAGCAATATATCCCCAATAATGGCTATTTTTGCCCCGTTATGATATCATTCAAGGTGGAAAATCAGGACGGGGAGACCCATGCACGCACAGGGACTATAACCACGGCACACGGTAAGATCCAGACTCCCGTGTTTATGCCGGTAGGAACTGCCGGTACGGTGAAGGCTGTCCAACAACGGGAATTACATGATGATATCAACGCCCATATCATTTTGGGAAATACCTACCATCTCTTTTTGAGGCCGGGTCTGGAGACTTTGGAAAAAGCGGGGGGGCTCCATGGCTTTATGGGTTGGACCAAGCCCATTCTAACCGACAGCGGCGGTTACCAGGTATATTCACTTGCAGAAAGAAGAAAGATCAAAGAAGAAGGGGTCACCTTTAAGTCACATCTTGACGGCAGCTCCCATACCTTTACACCAGAATACGTGATCGATATCCAGCGCATTATTGGCGCAGACATTGTCATGGCATTCGATGAATGTACACCCTACCCATGTACCTACGAATATGCCAAAGAGTCCATGGATATGACCCACCGCTGGCTGGTACGATGCAAAAATCGCATGCAACAAACCTCAGGTCAATACGGTCATGATCAGAGTTTATTCGGAATCGTTCAGGGCAGTACCTTTGAAGATTTGCGCAAAGATTCCGCTAAGTTCATTGCAGACTGCGACCTACCCGGTAATGCTATAGGGGGGCTGTCCGTAGGTGAACCAGCACAAATGATGTACGATATGACGGCGCAGGTCTGCGAGATCTTGCCTAAGGACAAGCCCCGGTACCTAATGGGAGTAGGAACACCTGCCAATCTATTAGAGTCCATGGCTTTGGGAGTGGATATGTTTGATTGTGTAATGCCTACTCGTAATGCCCGCAACGGGATGATCTTTACTACCGAGGGGATCATGAATATTCGTAACTTAAAGTGGAAAAATGATTTTAATCCCATTGATCCGGGTTTAGGCGGATATGCCGGTGGTGAACACAGCAAATCCTATCTAAGACATTTAGTACATTGTAATGAGATCCTGGGGGCACAGTTGGCCAGTTTGCAAAACCTTAGTTTTTATAGTTGGTTGATGGAGCAGGCTCGCAACAGGATTGCCGATGGTACGTTTAATTCTTGGAAGCAGGAAATATCCGTGAAACTTATGCAACGCTTATAAATGAAGATCCTGGACCGATACATATTGAAGAAATTCCTTAGTTCCTACATCTTCGTGGTCTTGATCCTGGTGGCGGTGATCATGGTAATAGACATAACGGAGAAAAGCGATGATTTCTTAGAGCACAAACTTGCTTTTGCTCAAATCGCGGATTATTATCTGGACTTTATTCCCTGGATTGCGAATTTGATCACCCCCATAACGGTGTTTATCGCCACGGTCTTTATTACCTCTAAACTGGCGGGACACACAGAGATTGTAGCCATGCTCAGTAGTGGGGTCAGCTTCAGCCGTCTTATCGTCCCCTATATTATCGGTGCCATATTGATTGCGGCTGCTAGTTTCTATCTCACGGGATGGCTTATCCCTAATTCCGACAAAGATCGGGTGGCCTTCCTGGCGGAGTACACCCACAGGCCGTATAATTTCACCGAGAATAACATCCACATTAAGATTGCTCCCACCAGCTATATGTATCTAAAGAACTACAATAATCACAGCAGGGTAGGACATCAGTTTACCCTGGAAACCGTGGAGGGTAATGATATGCGGGAGAAACTGTCGGCCAGAAGGGTAAGCTGGAATGAAGAATCACAGAACTGGAAAGTGCATGACTGGACCTTGAGGCAGTTTGAAGGTCGCCAGGAATATGTTACCCAGGGTAAAGAACTGGATACCTTACTAAACATCACTCCCAAAGATTTTGAAAGCAATAAGTACCTGGAGCAAACACTGACGATCAATGAACTGAACAGCACCATCGCCCTGCTGAGATCCAGGGGTGCCGATAATGTTGAAACCTTTGTGGTGGAGAAATACATGCGCTACATGTCGCCATTTGCCATCATTATTTTAACCTTCATTGGGGTGATCATGTCGGCCCGTAAATCACGAGGAGGGGTAGGCTTCCAGATAGCACTGGGTTTCCTGATTGCTTTCGTATACATCATACTTTTTATGCTCAGTCGTGAATTTGCCCTGAAAGGGGAAGTGCCGCCTTTGCTAGGGGTTTGGATTCCCAATATCATTTTCACCGCACTGGGCTTCCTGCTTTACAAAACCGTACCCCGTTAATGACCAGGACCCGTGATTACCTGGAATTACATTTCATTGTGTTATTGTGGGGATTTACCGCAGTATTAGGGAAACTCATTACCATTCCTCCTGTAGAATTGGTTTTTTACAGAGTGCTGTTGTCCAGCGTGTTACTAGCTATTTGGCTGGGCTGGAAAAAAGAGTCCTTTCGGGTTCAGGGTAGTACTTTATGGCAACTCTTGGGTAACGGCGTGTTGATCGCCGGACATTGGGTAACGTTTTTTGCCTCGGCCCGGGTCTCTAATGTAAGTATCAGTCTGGCCGGATTTGCTACCATAGCCCTGTGGACCAGTTTATTAGAACCGCTCATACTGAAAAGAAGATTTCGCTGGTACGAGTTCTTACTGGGCTTGGTGATCATAGCAGGGCTTTATATAATATTCCGTTTTCAAATTGATCATGCTTGGGGCTTATGTCTGGGAATAATATCGGCCTTTCTGGGAGCGCTGTTTACAGTGTTTAACGGGAAATTTACCCGCAAGCACCATCACTTTACCATCACCCTCTACGAGATGATAGGTGCTACTTTGGGAATCGCTTTAGTATTTCCGTGGTACGCTCTTCAAAATCCTGAAGGATTGCAGCTGACCCCAACCTCCCTGGATTGGGTGTATATTCTTATACTAGCGCTGGTTTGTACCGTATATGCCTATTCGATAAGTGTGGAACTTATGAAACGGCTTTCGGCCTTTGCCATCAATCTTACGGTTAACCTGGAACCGGTCTACGGCATCATCCTGGCTTTGATCATATTAGGGGACAGTGAGCGTATGACTACTGATTTTTACATCGGTACGTTGGTAATTTTAGGGGCTGTGCTGGCCTATCCATTTTTTGATCGGGCCCGACCAGTGCTGAGCGGTTAAACCTCCTGCAGCCATTGATGGTAGTGTGCAGGGATCCTGTCGGTTTCAGGGCGAAGCTTAAAAAAACCAAAGACAGAGGCACCGGAACCGCTCATACTGGCATAATCAGCACCTAGTTCATAAAAGGTGTCCTTCAGTTCCCTTATTGCAGGAAATTTCTCAAATACCGTTGTCTCAAAATCATTGCTTAGCTTCTCCCTCCACTGCCTCAGGTTCCCTGACTTCAGTACTTCCGGCAGATCATATTGGGGCGCCATAGGCTGTAAGCTATCGTAGGCCTGGGCAGTGTTGACGGAGATATCAGGACAGACCAGCAGTAAATAACCTGAAGGCCACTCTAATGGTAGTTGAGAAAGTATTTCTCCTCGTCCCTGTACCATTTGAGGTTGGTCTTCTAAAAAGAATGGACAGTCGCTGCCAATGCTGGCGGCATAAGCTTGCAGCTGGGGTAGGGATACCTTTAAGTCAAACAACTCTACTAGCATTTTCAGCATAAAAGCTGCGTCTGAGGACCCACCACCTAAACCAGCACCCATGGGAATGATCTTGTGCAAATGGATCTGCACCGCGGGAATATTGTGGGATTCTTTTAGCAGCTGATAGGCCTTAATGCAGAGATTTTGTTGAGGATCGCCAGGTATCTCCAATCCGCTGCTATTAATGGAGAAGACTGGGGCTGGTAAAACT
>JAOTYN010000510.1 GCA_029861825.1 Cyclobacteriaceae bacterium | reverse complement strand
ATCCGGCAGAGCGTATCCCGGAGATAGAAGAATTGGCTGCAGTCTGCTGTGCAGTACAAAACATGTACTTAACGGCATCTGCATATGGGATCGGTTGTTATTGGTCAACTGGTGGCCCGACCTTCTGGGAAGAAACCAAATCTTACCTGGGATTGACAGACAACGATAAAGTCATGGGCTTTATGTATGTGGGAATGCCTAAGGAGAATCTTGAACTAAAAGGTCACCGTAAGCCCTGGCAGAACAAAGTTACTTGGGTGGAACAATAACTAAGTGGGTATTATTAACATCCAACGAAAGGCCCATTTCCATCTGAGTTTAAATCCTCTCAAGTGCAATTGTGACAACAAACTCTTCAGTTCCTGGCGCCGAAATGCTCTTAGTACCGATACCGGACCGTCATTTTTCACCATATAAGAACGGGAAAATAGACGAGTAATGGCGATGATAGAATAGTAGGCCAGCCAGTGCCGATGCAAGTCATTGATCACCACTCCAATACGGGCATTATTGGTCCAGGATCCCAACAGCTTCTCTAATTGTATGGTGGTGAAATGATGCGTAAATAAAGTACAGGTTATGATATCAAAATGTTGTTTTTGAAAATCAGGATCAAAAACGTTGGCTGTTTGATATTTAATCTCCGGGTAATCGAGGGTACGATGGCGGGCATAATTTATGATGTAATCATTGGCATCAATACCTGTTAGTTCCAATTCAATTTGATGACGACGACCCCAATCCGCCATCAGCTTTAACATATCACCGCCACCACAGCCCAGGTCCGCTATGGTTATAGTCTTGTTTGCAGGGAAGTCTTTTTTTAAGTGAGCCAAGCCCGTCAGAGTCACAGCATTACCACCCAACCATTTGTTAATGGTTTCCAGTTCCCTGAGCGCTTGGTCCATTTCTTCCCCAGAGAATTCCAGGTCATCCATGATCTCAGGTTGATCCCAGCGCTGAGAAAACCTCGAATCTGACATTTCTATTGGCGATAATCCAAAGGAGGCTGGCGATCTCCAAGTAATGCATCATATTTAAAATCGGTCCCACGCCGTCTCAAAAGTTCTTGTTTGGCTTTTTGCACTAATTTTTGGTCCTGCATAATTTCCAGTGCTGTCAGAGCCAGCGTCTTAGCGGCTACCATCATGCCCTTAGTACCAATGGAAGTACCTCCGGCGGCTACCGCCTGCCAGCTATGGGCTGATGTTCCGGGCACCCAGGTAGCTGCTCGCATCCCGGCAGTGGGAACCATCCAGCTCACATCTCCCACATCTGTAGAACCACCGGTGCCTCTGGTCACTACTTTAAAGGGTGTGATGCGTTCACTGGATCGGAGCGTATCTTCAGTAGCTCCATAACTAGTGATGAGTTCCTTGGCAAACTCTAATTCTTTCATGTCGTATTGTACGCCGCCCACTTTCACCAGGTTATTATGCATTACCCGGCCCAAGGTCTCATTGGGAAGAATGTTGTAAAGTCCATGTATGACTTCGTATTCCATACGGGTGCCGGTACCTAAGGCCGCTCCTTGGGCCGCCAGCACCACACGTTCAAAAAGGTCCCGTACCTGTTGCATCTCAGGATGGCGTACATAGTAGAATGCTTCACTAAAAGCAGGCACCACATTGGGGGCTTCACCTCCACGGGTGATCACATAATGGATGCGAGATTCCATGGGCACATGCTCTCTAAGCATATTGACCATATGGTTCATAGCTTCTACTCCATCCAGGGCAGAACGGCCATTTTGGGGAGCGGAAGCGGCATGCGAAGCTGTTCCATAAAACCGGAACTTAGCGGACTTATTGGATAGGGAAGACGCGGCGTGAGCGCTATTGCTGCTTGAAGGGTGCCAATGTAAGACTACATCCACATCATTAAACAACCCTTCCCTCACCATATACACTTTTCCGGCACCGCCTTCCTCAGCCGGCGTCCCAAAAAGCTTGATAGTGCCGCTTTTTCCAGACTTCTGCAACCAATCTTTCACCGCAATTCCCGCGGCTGTGGAGGCCACTCCAAACAAATGATGTCCACAGGCATGCCCGGCTCGCACGTCATCGCGGGGCTCTGGTCTGGGAACAGCCTGCTGACTGACGCCCGGGAGGGCATCAAATTCCGCTAATATTCCTATTACCGGGCTCCCCTGACCATAGGTGGCTACAAAGGCCGTGGGTATTCCGGCAACGCCAGTTTCCAGCGTAAATCCCGCTTGCTGCAATTCTTCCTGAAGTAAGGCTGAACTTTTTTCTTCCTGATATCCCAACTCCGCGTAGGTCCATATTTGCTGGGCCATTTCTCCGTAGTGCCCAGTTTGTTGATCCAGTGAATTGATCACCTCATCGGGCTTATGTTTTTGAGCTACTAATAAGCTGAATTGGCAGAGAAGAATCCCCGCAAGTAAAAGTTTTTGCTTCATCATATTTACCGTTAAGGTTCATAATTTAACTAATATTCAGTGGACGCCCAACTAGCTTCTCCTTCATAATTTGATTAACTTATTTTAAAAACCTCAGCTGTCATGTTCAAACAACACAAACTCCTATTGCCTTTTTTATTAATAATCTTAGTGGGGGTAGTGCTACTTCGGCCCAATAGTTCGGAAGTGGCAGAGAATACTACTATTCCTGTGGTCGCGGCCTCTTCTACCCTGGATGCTTCTTTTGTAAAGTGTCAATTTAAGATCGCCTTCGATTTCACTATTAAAGATCCCTCGGAGCCCATTGCCCCCTTCTTCGATAATTTAGGAGACCATCATTATCCAATAACTACTTCCTCGGATAGAGCTCAAGAATACTTTGATCAGGGGCTGAAACTGGTGTATGCATTCAATCATGCCGAAGCTCATCGCTCTTTCCGTGAAGCGGCTCGCTTAGATCCAAATTGCG
>JAOTYN010000100.1 GCA_029861825.1 Cyclobacteriaceae bacterium | reverse complement strand
ATGGCTTCACCACGCCGCTCAAAAGGTATAAGATCACCCACATATGCGGAAATCCCCGTTGGCTGGAATCCGGTGGAAAATCCATGCAGTAAGCGGATAAAAAAGAAACCCCAGACTCCGGCAAAAACAGGATAAAGAAAACCGCATATCACGCACACTAATGATCCAAAGATCATAACGGGGATCCTGCCAATAGTATCGGAAAGCTTGCCGCTAAATGGTCTGGATATAGCTGCAGTCAAGGTAAACAGTGAAATGATCAGGCCTTTGTATTGCTCCCCTCCCAGCTCGGTTAGGTATGCTGGCAGTTCAGGGATTATCATATTGAAACTAGTGAAGAACAATACCGAGCTCAAACAAAGCAGCCAGAATTGTAACCCGTATACTTTACCCAGGGTCTTAAATGATTGCCTCAACATGGCCGCTAAGGTAGCGAATGCCAGATCACATTGAAACTTGACAAGCGTTTATTTAAACTTGATATTACTTGCTAATTGTCATATCTTCTCTTGCCAATTACAAGATCATGATCAGACGAACCTTTATTTCAAAATCAATAGCAGCCGGAACCGGTCTTATGTTTTCCAGGTCTTGGTTACCTGCATCCCACATAGCTGCCCCTCACCAGTTTAAACTGAAGTACGCTCCACACTTCGGCATGTTTAAGAACCATGCCGGGGACGATATTTTTGCCGAATTACGTTTCATGCGAGAAGCGGGATTCACAGCATTAGAAGATAACGGACTTATGAAGCGTTCCCTAGAAATACAGGAACGACTGGGCGCCCTGCTGGGCGAGCTAAAGATGGAAATGGGTGTTTTTGTTATCGACGGAGGCGACAATTGGAAAACCTCATTGACCACGGGGAAGAGCGAATTTGTCAACACTTTCGTCCAGGCTTGTGAACAAGCGGTGGAGGTGGCTGCAAAGGTTAACGCCCGATGGATGACCGTGGTCCCGGGCTTTTACGACCGGTCACTACCCTTGGGAATCCAGACCAGTAATGTAATAGAAGCTTTGCGCAGGGGAGCAGAAGTATTGGAACCTCATAACTTGGTGATGGTCTTGGAGCCTTTGAGCGACACACCGGAATTGTTCTTGCGCACGGCGCATCAAACTTATATGATATGTACGGCAGTTGACAGCCCCGCTTGCAAGATCCTTTACGATGTTTACCACATGCAACGAAACGAAGGACACCTGATCCCAAACATCGACCTTTGTTGGGATCATATCGCTTATTTTCAGGTCGGTGACAATCCCGGACGCAAGGAACCTACTTCCGGGGAGATCAATTATCGGAATATCTTTAAGCACGTATACAACAAAGGCTATCAGGGTATCGTTGGAATGGAACACGGTAATGCATTACCGGGTAAAGAAGGTGAATTGGCTCTTATTGAAGCTTACAAAGCCTCGGACGATTTTTAGGCAAAAACATCAAAAAATTATAGTATTTCCGTCGGTTTAATCCTATCATTGTGCACCCCCAGCTCGCCTGACTTTTTTAGTAATTCAATTCAATATGATTGAAAAACCTTTGACCTATGAGCAGGTCATTGCCATGGACTTGCCTAATATAATCGCGTATGCGGGACCGGTTATGATTGGACTGGTTTTATTGGAATGGTTCATTAGCTGGCGCAAAAACCAAAACTTTTACGATGGCAAAGATACGGTGGCTGCCACCATCGTAGGGATTGTGAATGTAATCCTGGGCGCTTTACTGAAGATCGTCACTTTCGGAATCGTACTGCTAGTTTATAACCACATTCCCTGGTCGATTCCTCATACCTGGTGGGCCTACCCCTTGTGTTTGATCTGGATTGATTTTTGGCGCTACGTAGCACACCGTGTAGCTCATGAAAATCGATTTTGGTGGGCTACTCACATCACCCATCACAGTTCTCCAAAATACAACCTGTCCGTCTCCTTTCGCTTGGGATGGACCCAGTATATCAAACTCATATTTTTTCTGCCGGTGATTGTTACCGGCTTCGATCCGATTATGTTCTTTATATGTCATCAAATTGAAGTACTCTATCAGTTTTGGATCCACACCGAATACATCACTAAGCTACCAAAACCTATCGAGTACATCTTTACCACCCCCTCACATCACAGGGTTCACCACGCAACCAATGAGCGTTTTATCGATAAGAACTACGGGTCTACTTTTATCATATGGGATCGCATGTTCGGAACCTTTCAGCCGGAAGACGAAATACCGATTTATGGTATCACCAAAACTGTGGAAAAACCCTATAGCCCCATCTATCTCTGTTTTCACGAGTGGGCAGATCTGGTGCGAGATGTAGTTAAAACCAAGGGTTATCGTGAAAAGCTAAAGGTAACATTCGGTCCGCCTAATGCTAAGAAGGATCCCCCTATGTAGGGGATTGTAAATACTATCCAAAAAGGATTTCCACAAATGGTCAATTGTTATTATTTTGATAGACCAAAAATTATCTTTCACCACCTAATTCAATCTTTATGTCTTGTTTAGAAAATGCTCGCGAATTACAACAAATGATGGGCCAGGGTCAAACTAATGAAGCCTTCGAAAAATTTTATCACGATGACGTAAAAGTCACCGAAGTTGCCACTGGCGAAGTCCGCCAAGGAAAGGAAGCGCAACGGCAAGCCATTCAAGAATGGTTTGGAATGGTTAAGGAGTTTCATGGCGGAGGCTGTGATTCTATATGTGCCGACGAGCAAAACAATGTTTCCACCGCAGAAACCTGGATGGATATTACCTTCCAGGATGGCAATCGGGTAAAAATGTCGGAAGTGGCTGTTCAGCATTGGCAAGATGGGCAAATTATAGATGAAAAATTCTATTATCACATGCCCAGCCAGGGATAATCAGATTTTCATCGAAGGATTGACAGGTTTCATCTAATATCAATTGACGAACCTGCATTCCACCACTATATTTATGGTATGAAGAGTCCGGCGGACTTTTCACCATAGCTGGTTGAGAAGGCTCAGAGCATTGCTTCTGGGCCTTCCTTTTTTTATGACCAATTAGTTTTTGGGGTCTGCGATACGGTGGCTTTCCGAGTCTGGGTTGGTATACGAGCCTTCAAATAATTCACCGGTACTGATGGGCTCCGGTCCCATAGCCTCTTCATCTGATGGAATGCGGGCAATTACCTCCAATACAATGGGGATCGCCTGAGCGGCAATTCTTTGAACACTAGCCTGCATATCCTTAAAACTGAAAGGCCTCACCCCTACCGCGGGATTGGCGATACTACAAAGTGCGGCAAACCTGATTCCCAACTGCCGGGCGTAAACTGTGCAAGTGGCTATGTTCTCACTGGTAAGATCACCCCCCAATATGCGCATGGCCCGTACTTCCGCGGCAGTTTCAAAGCGTTCAGGGTTATGCTGTACAAAGGTGGCCGAGGTGTAAAGTCTTCCCGAATAAGAATCTTGCATTTTTAGGGCCTCCTCGATTAGCAGCTTGCGCAGGGAAGGGCTGTAGGGGTGCGCATAATTAGCAAAGATCCCCGGTCGTTCGATGCCCGCAAAAGTGAGAATGTTCTGAGGTCGGTTCACCTCCATTTCCATAAAATCGTCTATGACTACCAGATCGTCATAATCGTAGTCGGTACGAATCCCCCCGGAACTGGCTCCGCCCAATACGTGGGTTACACCTAGTTGGTTAAGTGCCAACCAGGTTTTAATGTGATGCAAGCCCTCCCTTTGGTCGGGTAGCTTGGCCTGAACCCCGTACATACGAATGTAATAGAACGGCACTCCTTTGTACCGCATCTTATAAATAGGCGGGCTAGTACCTGCTTTGGTTTCCACCGTCAACATACCCTCTTCCTCAACCATTCCTTTACCAAAATCCGCGGGCTCGCCGAAACTGGTACCACCTACCACGGCAATGAACACGGTTTCATCTTGCGCTTGGATAGCGATGGTCGACCAGAAAGCCAACAGTACAACAAATATCAGTATGAGATTACGGGTGTTTGTATATCTTTCCATCTTTCATAATAAAGGATACAGTTCTTAATAAGGAGACATTCTGGAAGATCCCCACCGGCACGGCAATAAGATCCGCCAGTAAGCCGGGTTTAATACTACCTAATAGGTGGGAAAGTCCTAATATTTCAGCATTTCCCGAAGTGATTGCCCTGATAACATCCCGAGATTCCATGCCATAGTCCACCATCAATTCCAGTTCCCGAACATTCTCTCCATGGTTATAAACTCCCACATCACCACCGGCCAGAATTTCAACCCCCTGCTTTAGGGCCTGTTTAAAGGCTTTCCTCTTTTGACTTATTCTCACAGGTTCCGGCTCGATGCCCTTGTTCCAACCCCGGTATTGCAATATCGCATCTGCTGCAGCCAGAGTGGGGCACCAGGCAACTTCTTTTTCTACCATCAATCGCCAAACTTTCTCCGTCCCGCCGTCCCCATGTTCAATTGTTTGCACACCGGCCATTATTGCTCGTAGCATTCCCTCTTCAGTAGCGGCATGCGCCACTACCGGTCGACCGCTGCTATTGGCCACGGAAACGATCAGATCTAGTTCTTCTTGGGTAAATGTTGGTTGGGCTTCACCTTGTGGCCCCCAACGGTAATCTGCATAAACTTTGATGATATCGGCGCCATTGCCGATCTGCTCCCTAACTACTCGGATCAACTCATCGCGACCATCGGCAACTTCCGCTCCTATGGGCATTTTGTGGTCTGTAGCATAACCTTTGGGTCCATAGCTTCCAGTAGCCACAATAGCTTTGGTGGCAATAAGTAATCGCGGACCCGGTATAACGTCTTGTTCAATGGCTTGCTTCAAGCCCACATCGGCATACCCGGCACCTTCTGTCCCCAGATCCCTGAAGGTGGTTACCCCCGCCAGCAGTGTCTTCTTGGCGTGCACCGTGGCCCGGGCTACCCGCAGGGACTGAGACTCTGCTAATACCTGTTGGTTCCAGGGTTGCTGATCATAGGGATAGAGAAATAAATGACCATGACCTTCTATCATTCCCGGCATAAGTACCAGACCCGGCAGGTCTATGGTTACTACATGTTCTCCAATCTGAATATCTTCCGGCTTACCCACTGCTCCAATAGTGGAGCCAGCAGTAAGCACTACCCAATTGTCGTGGACAGCAGTGCCGTCAAATACCTGCGTGGGTTTAAGCAAATAGCTGTTTTCTTGCCCTAACAAGGGTGCAGCTAACAGCCCTAACCCAAACAGCAGGGCATGGATCGATCTCAATATCCAGGTCATTCCGGTTGATGTTCCGGGCGCAGCAAGTCATTGACCGTCTTCACCGGATTAAAAGTGATGGGTGGAACTTCCACAAAGATAGTGTTCCAGTGGGCCATAGCACCATTCCACAAGCCCGGTAACTCCAGAGCTTTAAGTTCACGACCATCCTTGGACTTTTGACTAATAAAACCGGTCTCCGGGTCCCGGTATTTAAGGAGATCGAACTTTTGCCCATGACGATCCATAGGGCTGCATATCAAATCTACTGGATTAAAATGGGTGGCATTTTGCACTATTTCTTGTTGTTGGGTATTATCAGGATCGATTTGAGAGGTTTCCACAATCTGTAAAGAAGTGGTTCCTTCCTTGTCGGTTACCCAAAAAGGTCCGCCACCGGGCTCGCCTTGATTCTTTACCATGCCACATACCCTCAACGGCCGATTGAGTTTGTCCATTAGGTACTGATCGGGCATGGTGTCATGTGGCGGTAGCACGTTCAATTGCTCCTTCAAGAAGGTGGTTGCTTCTTCCCTAACGCCCTCAGGATCTGCCTCCAGCCTGTTGATTAAAGAGAATAGCTGCTCTCGTACTGATAGCAGCAAACCGGCCAAAGCCCGTTTATATCGATAAGTCTCAAGTTTCAAATGATCCGGCACTACATTATCGATGTTCTTGATAAAGATGACATCAGCTAAAATATCATTAAGATTCTCCAACAAAGCGCCATGCCCGCCTGGCCTGAATAGGATACTGCCATCGGGGTTTCTAAACGGCTGGTTCTGCAGGTCTACCGCCACGGTGTCGGTTGAAGCTTTCTGTTCAGAATAGGATATACGGTAGTGGACTTCAAGCTGCTCTTGAAATTCCGGGGTCACCTGGTCTTCCAGCTTAATAAAATAGAGCCGGTGTTGAGGAGAAACCGTGAAGTGGAGTCTGGCGCTGCCGTCACCTCCTCTGCCATAATGAGCGGCCTCCACCAGATGTTCCTCCATTGGAGCTCTGGATCCCTTAGAATACTTGTGAAAGGCCAGCAATCCTTTAGGAAGAAATCCATAGTTTAAGCCTTCTTCGGTCAACAATCCTCTCAGAACTGTGGCATAGTCTTTTGCCTCCATAAGTTGATCCAGATGGTGACCCTGAGCAGAAAGCGCATGCTTCAAATCTTCATAAAAGGCGAAATCCTGCAAACGGTCCATGGCCTCCACCGCTTTCAGGTATGATTGAGACTGTTGGGGATCTTGCATTAGACCAAAAAAATCCTTGAACATTCTGCTGGCAGCACCCGATGCCGGGACAAATTTTACTATACGGGTACCCTCCAAATGATCTTGATTGTAATTAATGTAGTGGCTTACTTGTTCATCGGACAATTTAATAATGCCGTTGCTGACCGAAGCAGCAGCTTTTAAATTCAAATAAGGGAATCCCTTTTTAAAATAGTTTATCTGTTCAAATACGGCGCTTTCCGTAATTCCTTTTTGAGCCAATAGGGTTAGATCGCTTTCTGAAAACATAGATGATTAATGAAATAATTAATGGTATATTCTAATCGATTCAAATGGATAAGGTGCCTTAGGCACCTTCCCTGAAAAAGATACAATATTATTAAGCAGTTTACACATTTTAGAATAGTTTTCAAGCGGCACCATGGAAAAATTGACACATCAATATCAAGCCATTGAAAAAGAATTTTCCAAACAATCATCCGGCTGGAACCAACCCCTGCCCCTTATGCTGGTGGAACTGGCCAATAGGTTACCTTTACGTTCACAGGATTTGGTGCTGGATGTAGCCGCCGGCAGCGGCCTGGTCAGCCTGGCCCTTAGTACTAAGGTGAAGCATATAACGGCTTTGGATGCTACGGCGGAAATGATGGGACAGGGTAAAGCTATGCTGGAAAATTTAGGCGTACACAATATTACCTTTCGCAAAGGATATGCTGAATCACTTCCATTTGACGAGGGCAGCTTTGATGTGGTGATCACACGTTTTTCATTTCATCATTTTCTGGAACCGGGACTTGCGTTTAAGGAGATGTGCCGAGTATGCAACAATGGAGGCTTGGTGGTGGTTATAGATCTTATTTCCCCGGACGACCCAATGACTGCCCACACCTACAATTACCTGGAACAACTTAGGGATATGACGCACACCCGGGCGCTCACTTTCACGGAGCTAGAACAGCTGTTTAAGGAAACGGATATTCAGGACAAATGGCTATTGCAAAAGGAGATGGATGTGGAAGACTGGCTGAATTTCACCAATACTCCGGCATCTGAAAGATCACAGATCACTCAGCAGCTAAGTAATGAGTTGAGCCACCAGACCACACCCACGGGTTTTTCGCCATTGCTGAAAAATGATCGATTAAAATTTTTACATCAGATAGCCACCATAGTAGGCAAAAAGATCCCCTAATGTTCCATTACGCCCTCTAGCAGTTGCTGGTCCATTTGTGCCAAAGCTTGATCGGTACGGGTAACCGGCAAACGGCAACTTTTGTTTTGACAAACGTATATGGTGGTCTTCCCCTCCACTAACTTATTCTCCAGTAACTCCAGTGAACCTTCCTGAGGTCCTCCCAAGTAAATCACATTAGGCAGGTAATACTTATCAAACTCCCTACGTCGGGACCGCCAGTCATCGCCCACAATAGCCACCTCGTACAAGGGCTGGGTGGTTTGATGCATTAGCATGGCCCAATAACTGTAAAACACTGGTTGTGTGAGCATGGTAGCTTGGATGTTGAGCAACATTTGCCTGGATAGCTGCAATAGGTCCTCCTGGTATAGGTACGTTCCCAGCAAATAGAGATTCAGGGCCATGGTGCTGTTGCTGCTGGGTATCACGTTGTCGGAGAGCTCCATTTTGCGTGTCAATAAGTCCGGATCCTGATCGGAGGTATAGTAGAACATACCACTTTCTTGATCCTTAAAATGAACCAATACGTATTCCGCTATTGATTCTGCTTCCAACAACCAATGTTCCTCAAAAGTGGCTTCATACAATCCGATCAACGCCTGAATAGTATGGCTGTAGTCATCCAAAAAGGCATTTATACTAGCTCTGTTATCCTTAAAGTTACGATCCAGCCGACCGTCTTTTGATTTCATTTGCTTTAACAGGAATTTGGCGTTCTTTAATGCGGCATCCAAAAACCTTTGCTCTCCCAAGACTCTGTAGGCATCCAAATAGCCGGTCACCATCAGAGCATTCCAGGAAGTTAATACCTTATCGTCGAGTGCCGGGGGCACTCTCTTAGACCTTGCTTTAAAGAGCTTCTCCCGCGCCTGGGCCAGCTTTTCCCCAAACAACTGAGGTTCCAGGTCGTACTTGTCCATTACCGCCTTGGGCTTACGGGTTGGCACCAGAATATTTTTGCCATGTTCCCAATTGCCGATTTTGCTAACCGTGTAATAATCCGTGAATAGATCCGCCTCCTCCGGCCCCAGTACTTCACGCACCTCTTGGTCGGTCCAAACATAGAACTTACCTTCTTCGCCCTCACTATCGGCGTCGTAAGAAGAATAAAAAGCTCCCTGATCACTGGTCATCTCCCTGGCGATAAAATCCGTAGTTTCCAATACTACTTTCTTGTACAGCGGATCCCCGGTCAATTGATACGCTCTGGCATAAAGGCTGACCAATTGGGCATTATCGTAAAGCATTTTTTCAAAATGAGGCACATGCCAGTCCTTGTCGGTGGCATACCGGGCAAAACCTCCCCCCAGATGATCGTAGATACCGCCTTGTGCCATGGCTTTTAAAGTGGTATTTACAGCATTAATGGCAATGGGGTCTTTGGTGTAGAAATGATATTTTAACAGATATTGCCAAATGCTGGGGGTTGGAAACTTTTGTGACCCCAACCTGCCACCGCGCACGGTGTCAATATCTTTCATAAACAAGTTGTGCACCTGCAACAATTGCTCCCCTGTAAAATCGCTGGTTTCCGTGTTGAGGTCCACGGTTTCCAGGTCCTGAATTCCCTCGGTTACCTGGTCGGCTATTTTTTCCAGCAGCTCGGGGGCCTCATCATATTGACGTGAGATACGATCCAATATCCTCAACCAGTCCTTCTTGGGGAAATAGGTGCCGGCGAAAATCGGTCGCCCGTCAGGTAAAGCGATTACATTTAAGGGCCAACCACCCCTACCGGTCATCAAATAGGAGGCATCCATATAGATCTTATCAACATCCGGGCGTTCCTCACGATCTACTTTTATGGATACAAAATTTTCATTCATGATACTGGCCACCGTACTGTCGGCAAAGGACTCTGCTTCCATAACGTGACACCAATGACAGGCAGCATATCCCACGGAAATCACCATCAGTTTATTTTCAGCTTTGGCTTTCTCCAATGCCTCGGTTCCCCAAGGATACCAATCGACCGGATTGTGAGCGTGTTGCAGTAAATAAGGACTGCTTTCATTGACCAGGTGATTGCTGTAAGCATGCCCATTTTGGGAATCCAGTGAGTCACTGCCTTTTTGCGTTCCTTGGCAAGTGGCCAGAACAATTCCCAACAGTAAATATCCAAGTTTTGAGATCATCGATTTTCGTAATTTTCCGGAGGTAGATTTACATGAGTCTTTCCACAAAGTAATACGCCATTACGATGCTGACCGCCAATTTGATGCTGGTTCCGAACAGATAACCCAGAAATGATCCAAAGCCTGATTTTACCGCTTTGGGAAGATCGTCGCCATTGACCAACTCTCCGGCAATGGCTCCCAAAAAAGGGCCTACAATTATCCCTAACGGAGGAAAAAAGAACACCCCTATCAACAATCCAGCTACTGACCCCACCACCCCTAACTTGGAGCCGCCAAATTTCTTAGTGCCCCAAACAGGCACAAAATAGTCCAAAGCCGATACCAGTACTACCACAATTCCCAACACCACCAAGGTAGTGGTAGAAAAATGGGCATGACTAGTAAAATGAAGCAACAGCAGGCCTACATAGCCTAAAGGAGGTCCGGGAAGTACCGGTAAAAAGCACCCAATTATCCCTAAAACAATGAGAATTCCTGCCAGTATGATCAAAGCGTACTCCATTACCTCAGTAAATATAGCTTACCATATCCTTTTTTAAAGGCCTTATCGGCAGAAGTTTGACGGTGCTCGAAACTATCTCCATCGTGATTCATCAAGACCCGATATAGATAAACACCGTTGGCCAATTGGTCGCCAAACTCATCACGTCCGTCCCAGGCGTAATCAGTAATATTATTGCCAATGCGAATAGGTCCAAGCTCATCTTGGGTAATCTCTCGAACTACTTTACCGGTTACCGTCATTATCTGGATCTTAATTTGACCGGGTATTTCCGCCCCGGTAAGAGTGAATACGAAACGGGTGCGGGTAGAGAAAGGGTTGGGGTAAGGGTAAAAATGAGTGATAGTTGATTCATTGATCACTTCAAAATTAATGGCATAGGGCTGCACTCCAGACTGTTGCCCATTATTATCTGCACCTTGTACCTGCAAAGTATAAAGGCCATCGACTAAGTTCTGTGGCCGATACTCGATTCGAAAGTCCTCATTATCCGTAGCGGGATACCACTGAACTTGCGGGTCGGAAAAGTTCACCCGCACAAAATCGCAAGTAGGGCAATCAGGATCTTGATACTTCAGAAATACCTCCA
>JAOTYN010000099.1 GCA_029861825.1 Cyclobacteriaceae bacterium | reverse complement strand
AACTATGAGTTGTTGTACAGGACCATACAAAAAAGTAAGCTTCTAACGCTGATGGTTTTTTGTATGGTCCTGTACAACAACTCATAGTTGGATTCCAAACTCCCTTCTTTCTCCCGGTAAAGTACTTCCATTATGGTGCGCAGTTGTCCCCTTTTGCGGTCGGGCTTTATCATGGAATCTATTTTATGAGAAAATGTGATCAATCCCGCTCGATCTTGCTTGTTGAGCGTGGTGTTGGCAATCACCAAGCTGGTGTTGATAGCATATTCCAGCAAACTCAAGCCATTGAACGGCATCTTCATAGCCCGACTTTTGTCCACCAAACAGTATACCTGCTGAGATTTTTCGTCCTGATAATGATTTACCATGATCTTCGAACTACGGCTGGTGGCTTTCCAATTTATGCTCTGATAATCATCGCCCCGTACATACTCTTTGATCTGTTCAAATTCAAAACTGTGCCCTAATTTTCTTATTCTCTTTATGCCCAGGGTACCGGTAGCCGCAAATGACTTTAATTCGAAGCTTTTCATTTCGATGATAGAGGGATATACCGATACCTCCTGGTCCTGAGGCAGGGAATATTTACGTTCAACCAGCCCCAACACTGTCCGTAGAAATAAGTTTACCTTACCAAAGGCGTAAAGCCCTCTGGACAACGGTCTCAGTGAATAAACCAATTCCTGTTTTTCATGTGAGGCCATCTTCAATCTGATCTGAAAATCGCGCTTTTGCAGTTGGGCGGGCAGTTCATCAATTACTTTTACGCCTAAGGGAAAGGCATTGGGGTTGTGAAGGTGGATGGTGATCTTATGTTGGTTCCCCAGCGAAAGTACCTTGGGCGCCATTCGCCAACCTTCCATGACCAGTTTTGGATTGAACAGGATGACCACATCGAGCACCACCATTGCACCTCCCAGGATCAGCAGGATCTGCGCAAAGGGAAACAGCTGCGGCACCAAAAAACTAATAATAAAGAGGGCCGCTATAGCTGCAAATAGGGTAAAAAACCGGTAAGTCAGGAATATGTGCCTAAAAAAGCGCATTAACGAGGGACTTCGATCTGTTTTACGATATCGGATATAACATCTTCAACCTGTATACCTTCCATTTCCCGCTCTGCGGTTAAGATGATGCGGTGATTCAATACCGGGTAGGAAACAAACTGGATATCGTCTGGAGTCACAAAATTCCGACTGTTTAGAGCGGCCACCGCTTTGGAGGTTTTCATGATGGCCAAAGATGCCCGCGGCGAGGCGCCTAAATACAGGTCTCCGTTTTCCCGGGTGTTGTGTACGATGGAGGCAATATAATCCAGTAGCTCATCCTTGATCATAACTTTTTCCACCAGGCCCTGGCATCTTTTTAGGTCATCCTTATGGAGCACCGGATCAATGACCGCCTCTCGTTCCAGCTGGAAATTATCCTTAAAGCGCCTGAGGATTTGCTGCTCTTCAGTCAGATTGGGATAGTCCATCTTGATCTTGAATAGAAAACGATCGAGCTGTGCTTCCGGAAGCTTATAGGTGCCCTCCTGGTCAATTGGGTTTTGAGTGGCGATCACCATAAAAGGGAATTCCATTTGATAAGTATGGCCGTCTATGGTTACCTGTCTCTCTTCCATAACCTCAAACAGGGCGGCCTGTGTTTTGGCAGGAGCTCTATTGATCTCATCAATCAAGATTATATTAGAGAAGATGGGGCCTGAATTGAAAGTAAACTCCGATTTCTGCATGTTAAAAACAGAGGTCCCCAGCACATCCGAAGGCATGAGGTCGGGTGTGAATTGGATCCGGGAGAAATCCACGGATATGGTCCTGGACATCAATTTGGTAATTAGTGTTTTGGCTATCCCCGGTACTCCCTCCAGCAGGATGTGTCCTCCCGAAAAAAGTGAGGCCAAAAAAAGATCAATCAACTGATCTTGACCGATTATTACTTTCTGGATCTCCTGTCGGATCTTTTGGGCGTATTCATTGATTTCCTCCAGGCCCGTATTAGGCTCCTGATTAGGGGTTTGTTCTTCCTGCATGGTCATTTACAATTATCATAAAAGTATTCTAAAGCTCTGTTAAATTCGATCAGCAAGTAGTCCGATACCTCCGAGTTTTCCAGCATTCTGGAATGCATGTCGAATATCCTTTTTACATGATCGTGGGCAATCTGGGATTTGGCAATGATCTTTTTGATCAGGGCCTCGTCCAATTGACTGGTATTTAAGTGATAGTGATTTCGTATGTACTCTAAAAACAGTTTCATCTTTAGAAGCCCCAGTTGCTGATGGTTTTGCTGTTGATAATATAGCTCGCCGATGGCCTCCGTAAATTCAATGGAGGTATTCTCATTGGTCTCCATCACGGGGATGATCTTTTGTTTTCGCTTACTGAAAGACAAGATGTAAAGCAGTACCAGAGCCAGAATGATATACCAGGCCCAGCGCAAACTCTGCTGTCCCATAATGTATTGCAAGGGACTATTAAGCCCTCTTTCGCTGTCTCCCTGATAAAGAGCAACCTTGCTGTGTTCATCCCAATAAATATCCGCCGGAGGCAGAAAAGAAAACACTTTCTCTACGTAAGAGAGATTCTCCTGCCTTAGGAGATGAAAATTAGAAAACGCCAAGGGCACGGAGTGCAACAAAACCTGCCCATCTCCATAGGGGATGCTCACAAAATTCGTGAGTGTATCCAGAGTTCCAAGTTTGACGATAGCGCTATCGCATAATAAGCTGTCGTAGTAGTTCCATTGATAACTCTCTATCTGATCCTGAACATAGAATTGAAAACCATAGCCCTCTTTTGACTTTAGAGGGGCATCTTGAAAATTGAGATAGACTTCCTCTTTATCCAGAGTGCTGTAGAAATAATCATAACAAATCTCCTCAGAAATAGTGCTTAAAAGCAGGCTGGGTGGATATTTGCATACGATCAGTGCACTGTTCCCCTGTTCCACGATCTCCAAAAGTTTCCACATATCGTCGTAGCTGTAATAAATATCCTCTCCAATGGCCACATAATTCAAAGGTGAATCCCACTTCTCGACGTTTCGCAGGGGGCTTTTGGATTCTATCAATTCACCGTCCGGATAAAGATCCTTTAAAAGACTGTAAAGAACGGAAGTCCCGTAGGGCTGGACTAAATTATTCTTATAACTCTCTCTCCAACTGAATCGCTTTTTATCGCGGGTGTTCAACAGCCACACCGCCGCCACCATTATGACAAGCACTACTATTACTATAGCTATTAGCTGTTTGCGGTCTTTCACTGATCCGGGATGTTGGAAATGTTATCTAATAAATACTGGAACTTAGGGCTGAGGTGGCCGTAGTTGGAGGCATTTACCTCAAGACCTCCATACCATATGCGATCGAAAGTGGTGGTCAATTGACGAAAGTCCTGATAATGAGGTTTACCGTTCATTTCCCGAACATAATCGCCATTGGTTTTGTCCCGTTTCCAGCGGATCAATTGTTGTTCGTTGAGCCCTTGTATGATCATCAAATAATAAATGCGTATGGCAGTACGGAAATCCTGATCCCGTAAGGCTTTGGCCAGCAATTCCTCAAGGTGCGAACGCGGTATTTCCTCGGTAATAGAGGACAGAGTGAAGTTGTATTCCTTGGTACCGATTTTTACGTTTTGTGGTCGGTAAAACTGCTTGGCGATTAAGTAAACAATAAAAACTGCCAGACCAATAATAACCAGCCACATCAGCACCTGACCGATACCCAGGCTCGGTACCCAATTGAATATGGACGGAGAAGGTAGCGGTTTGGAGGACGGGGATTCCGGCTCCTGCTGGTGCTCAGTGAAATCGATATCCTTTACTTCTTGTCGCCAGGTTTCGCGATCGAAGGTGTGATACTCCGTTATTTCCTGAGCGAGAACGGTCAGGCCTGTCAGGCAGCATGCCATCAGTAGAGAAAAAGTCTTCTTGATCATCTAAGCAGCTCCCCTGAATTTTTTAATTAGCTTATTGAGGTAATTTGCCTCCAGGATCTCCTTAAGACTGAAGTATTGAATACCCAGACCTGAAATCAAGATAGGTATAGTGATGCCGATGGAAAAAATAAACTTGAAGGAGTCCACGTACTGAACCACCTTGCTGGTGGCTGCCTGGTCAAGATTAAAATTCCAACCGATCACTTCTTGATAAAAATCGATCAGCGGCGATTCCACCAATACCACAAAAAGGGCTGTTAGAAAAACCAAACAGGCAAAAAGGCCGTAAATCTTCCAGGCATTAGTAGGAAACGTCGCCCAGCAACGCTCCCAGGATCCAAACAAGCTACGATCCTCATAATAGGAAATAAAAACCATCTGGATCAACAAGGGGGCTATACCAACCAGTACCAAGACCATTAAAATAGTAGGCAGCCAAAATACTGCACTGATCAGTAGTCCTGTGGCCATCGATGATGAGCACTTTGCCGACCAAATTGATTGTAGGAGGTCTCGCCAGCTCAGGCTTTGACGTCTCAAAGAAGCCAATAGCATCTGTAAACTAAAATGGATGATCAATCCCAAAAACAGCATATTGTTTAAAAACATCAACGGTTGAAAACTGTAATCGAAGTATGGGATGGACTCCACCAGGTAAAATATGGTGCCGGCGGCAATTACATTATTGGCTAGAAAAATGGCAGTTATGGTAAACACTAAGCCCATGGCAACTCCCAGGGTCAGGATTTTTTTTAAGTGTTGTTTATAGTAGCCGAATACGTCTTTAAATATCTCCCCAATGGTTTTGATGCGGTCTTCGGCCTGAATAATAAACGGGATTTTAGGGGACAATTCAGGCTTTGACTCCTCCATTAATGCTCCATTCCTTGCAAGTTGGCGAGGGTACCAGACGAAATAATAAAGAATGAACAGTAAGGACATAAAGATGAGTGCTCCCTTGAGCACCTCCGGTGCTTCGGTGAATCTGGTCATGAAGGATTCTATTATGGCGGCAATGACCAGGATTGGGGCTATCCCAATAAACAACTTCAGCCCCTGTGCTGCGCTGATCTGCAACGACTGTAGTCGGGGATAGGTTCCGGGAAATACTAACCCCTTACCCAGTACAATGCCGGCCGCCCCCGCGATCACAATTGAGGATATCTCTAGTGTTCCGTGTAGCCAAATGGTGAGAAAAGATTCCCAGAATAACCCACGTTCTATGAAAAAGTACTGGAATGTTCCTACCATGATCCCATTGTAGACCATAATGGCGATGGTGCCAATGGCCATAAAGATGCCCATTACAAAAGTGCGAAAAGCCACCATTAAATTGTTGAAAGTGATCTGCAGAAACATGTCTAACCCGTTCATGGATTTATACACGGCCATGGGGTCGTCGCTTTCAATATTCTCTATGGTCATGTTTACATAAGTATCCCCTAGTATTACTCGGGCGAATTCCGCATCGTTGATGGACGACAATACCCCAATAGCTACTGAAAATAGGAATACAACCAGTGACAAAAGCAGGTCGCCTCTCTTACGATAGGAAACACTGGGCAGCTCTGTAACCCAGAATTTCATAAAGCGATTTCGCTTCTCCTTCTTGTTCTTATAAATACTGTAAAATACCTTTTGAGCCAGATTATTCAGGTACACCCGAACCGAACGGTTGGGATAGAAAGTGCGGGCATAGCTCAAGTCATTGATGATGCGAATGAACTGATCGCTCAGCTGGTCCGGCTCTCGGCGGGAAGACTTCAGAATCGCTTCAAACTTCTCCCAATTCTCCTTGTTTTGCTCAATAAACTTGGTCTCCCTCATAGAAGTCTGAAATAAAACATTTACCTTTTAAAATGCAAAAAATAGACATTAACACCACCCAGAACGTTACCATCCAGTATGAGCTGGCGGCTTGGTGGGATCGTGTTTTTGCCTACTTCATTGACATGGTGGTGTTATTCGGTTCCATATTCATTATGATCCTTTTCATGGAAGCCTTTTTGCCTCAGATCACCTACCTAATGGTTTTTTTGTTACTATTCTTTTATACCCCCGCTTTCGAAATATTAAACAACGGACAGACCTTAGGAAAGAAAGCCCTGGGGATTAAGGTAGTGAAACTTACCGGGAAAAAACCAACTTTGAAGGACTACGCATTACGGTGGGCTTTCAGAATTTTGGACATATACTTAAGTTCTGGAGTGATTGCCAGTATTCTTATTGGATCTTCCCAAAAAAGTCAGCGGCTGGGTGACTTGGTAGCCAATACCACAGTGATTCGACTTCGACCCAGTTTAGGGGTATCGCTGTCCGATATTATGACCATCAATACCCGGGAACACTACCAGCCGGTGTATCAACAGGCTTCCCGATTTAACGAAAACGAGATCCTGTTAATGAAGGAAGTCCTGGACCGGGTGGCTAAGTACCCCAATGTGGCGCACAAAATGGCCCTGAACAATTTGGTAACTAAAGTAAAGGATCGACTTAGTTTGGATAAAGCTCCTCTTAACAATTCCAAATTTCTGCAAACCGTAATTAAAGATTACGTAGTGCTAACCCGTTAGTCTTTTATAACCCTGGTGTTGGAGATTGAATCGTGCCATCCTACGGCGGTACTACCCAGAAACGAGAATGCTTCAAAAGGAATGAGGCGGCATAAGGTACGTCCTACGATGTTCAAAAGGGTAGGTGTTCCTCCATCTTCCGTAACCACCCTGGATTTGGTGATATATTTACCAATCGTACGACCGGTTGCAGCCTCCATAACGATGTAGTAAAGCAACAACAATAGCACCACGATCAGGGTCCAGGTCACTTGTCCTGCACCGCCATCTTCCATGTTGCCTACCGCAGCATCGCCGAAAAGTATGGCAGCTGCAAATCCCAGTACGAACGTCAATACATAGTAAACAACTACATCGATTAGGTAATTGAGAAATCGGGTACCCCCACTATCTAAATGCCGGTCTACGTACTGACGGTTTTCTCTGGGGTCTAAATCTTGATCGAGAATTTGATCGGAACCATCCATTTACTTGAAATTAAAAATTTAAGAAGAACTTTTTTGCAGTTCTTTCGCCACTTCCGTCACTTGACTCCAGACCCGAAAAACATTTTTGTAACAAATCTTTTCTATGTCTTCTTCCGAATAGCCTCGTTTTAGTAGTTCAAAGATCAAATTGGGATACTGGGAAACATCCTTGAGCCCCACCGGCAGACTGTCCCCAACACCATCAAAATCGGACCCAAATGCCACATGATCAATGCCGGCCAGCTCCACCACATGATCGATATGATCAACCACCCGCGCTACGTGGGAATATTTGAAATGCTGTCGTCGATATTGATCGCGATATGCCCGCACGGCCGCATCTTCCGGTTCCACATCCTGTGAAGTTTTCCATTGATCCACGTGCTCCTGGATAGCTTTAGAGCTCTCATTTGAAGCCTGGTCCAGAAAAGTCGAACCGAAGTTGATCTGGATCACCCCACCATTTACCGCCAGCTCCTGGATCATATCATCGGCCATGTTTCGCTCCCATCCCGGAGTGAAATAACGGCAACTGCTATGAGAAGCAATAGCGGGGGCCTTGGAGGCCCGCATCACTTGATAGAAGGTGCTGTCAGAAATGTGCGATACGTCAATCATGATACCCACCTTATTCATCTCCTCCACCACATTATAGCCGTAAGGGCTCAGGCCGTTCCAGGTACGGGTAGTATCGTAGGAACTATCACAAATCAAGTTGTCTCTGCCGTGCGTCAAGGTTATATATCGTATTCCCCGGTCGAAGAAATACTGCACATTGCTTAAGTCCTCTTCCAGAGGGGCTCCATTCTCCATACCCATGGGTAAGGCAATAAGGCCCCGGGCAACGATTTCCTCCACATCCTGTGGGCTACGGGCTATGGCAAATTTATGGGGGCTGTTGCTTGCCATTCCTTCCACAATCTGGATCATGGAATCGGCAAACACGCGGGCTCCTCCGGTTTCCTGATAGGATGCCGGAACAAAGATTGACATAAATGGAGCGTTGAGACCACCGGCTTTGGCCCTCTCAAAATCAAAATCTCCCCTTTCAGTACGGACGCTAACATCCTCCATGTGGGTATTCAACCGGTAGGGAACGTCGATATGACCGTCCGTTATGATATATTTTTGCGCTAATTCCTGCGCTTTTTGGGAAAGGGCTAATGAATCCATAGTATCGCTTTGAGACTGTTCTGTCGAGGATCCGCCCATGCAGGACATCAACAGTACGGAAATCGTCAATAATTTGAGGAACTGCATGTTGTTGAGGTAGAAAAAAGTTTTGGGAGCACTTAAGGATTATGTTTCTGTTAGAAATTTAAGAAATTTATCGAACATGTAAAATTTAGTACCTTTTGCAACAATCAACTTTGGAGTTTCTATGAAATCATTACCAAGCTACACCTTAGGCCAGCTAGCCCGCCGTAATGGTCAGGACTTGGAAGAAGTATGGATAGCCTACCAAGGAAATATCTATGATGTTAGCAAATCGAGATTATGGCGTCAGGGAAAACACTATGAACATTGGGCAGGTCAAGATCTAACCCTTGAGCTACCCGATGCCCCGCATACGGAACGTGTTTTTGAAAAATTTGAAGTCATTGGTAAATTAACATATAACCACAGCTCCTATGACCCTGATAGCAGATAGCGGATCCACATCCACAAATTGGCGTTACATCGACGCCCATGGAAACATCACTCAAGCACAAACTAAAGGATTCAATCCCTACTACCAATCTAGCGCCGAGCTGGTAGAGGAGTTGCAGCATAGCTTAATGCCACAGCTTACTGGAGATGTTCATCGAATTTTTTTTTACGGGGCTGGATGTAATACTCCCTCCAAAAATCAAATAGTCAGCAATGCACTGCTGGAGGTATTTCCAGAGGTAATGATTGAGGTACAATCGGATCTACTGGCGGTAGCACGGGCACTTTGCGGACGTGAGCCTGGTATTGCCTGTATTCTGGGCACCGGTTCCAACTCCTGCTATTACGATGGAGTAGTCATAAAGGAGCATATACCCCCCTGGGGAACATGGCTGGGAGATGAAGGCAGCGGAGCCGTACTGGGCCGTCATCTGGTGGTTGCTTTCTTAAACCAGGAGTTGCCCACAGAGCTTTTTGATTCGTTTAACAAACGTTATCCGAGAATTAAAGATGAGGTATTGGATGAGGTGTATCGAAAGCCTTATCCCAATCGCTACCTGGGCCAATTCAGCAAATTCCTCTTTCATCATAAGGACCATGTCTGGGTATATGATTTGATCTATGAGAATTTCAAGCTCTTTTTTCAACGAAAAGTATTGAAGTATTCGCAGGCCACCGACAGTCCCGTGCATTTTAGCGGATCCATAGCCTTTTATTTTAACAGTATATTAAGGCAAGTAGCTCAGGACATGGGGGTTACTGTGAAAAATGTGCTGGAAACCCCAATTGCCGGGCTTACGCTTTATCATCAAAATGACGCAAACTGACCTTCAATGATTGAAAAACTGAGCCATTTTGGCGAACTTGCTGTCTAATATCGTTACCCTAATTGTTATGTCAACCACCGAGTCGCCATCTAATTTTGATCACCTGGAGCACATGCCCTTGCGTGATCTATTAGAGAACATTAACAGTGAGGATCAAACCGTTTCTGTGACGGTAGCAGGGGTGATACCAGAAATTGAAGATCTGGTAGCGGAGATCATCCCCAGAATGGAGAAAGGAGGGCGTATTTTCTACATAGGCGCCGGCACCAGTGGCCGCCTTGGTATAGTAGACGCCTCGGAATGCCCGCCCACTTTCGGGGTGCCCCATGACTGGGTGATCGGTATCATGGCCGGAGGAGATAAAGCTATTCGCAAAGCCGTGGAATTTGCCGAAGACGATTTTGACCAAGCCTGGGAAGACCTGCAAGCCTTTGATATCAATGAACTGGATACGGTTATCGGGATTGCCGCCTCGGGACGTACCCCTTATGTGATCGGGGGAGTAAAAAAAGCCCGGGAACAGGGGCTGCTCACCGGCGCCATTACCTGCAACCAGGGATCGGCGTTGGCCCAAGAAGTAGAGTATCCCATCGTAGCTGTAGTGGGACCAGAATTTGTGACCGGAAGCACCCGCATGAAAGCCGGAACCGCCCAAAAACTGATCCTCAATATGATCTCGACCTCGGTTATGATACGACTGGGAAAGGTAAAGGGCAACAAAATGATTGACATGCAGTTGAGCAATACCAAATTGGTAGAGCGTGGAGTAAAAATGCTCATGGAGGAATTGAGTATTGAAGAGGCCGAAGCTTCACAGCTATTAGAAACACACGGGTCCGTGCGAAAAGCATTAAAGGCACTGGGGCATGCATAACATAGAACCATATTATAGCTGGGAACAGTTTTACCAATCCAGTGAGGATCCTTTAAGCCCATTTTATGGAAAACAATACAACTACGATCTTTATTCCGAACACATATACGGGTATTACATCGCACCGGGCTGGGACTACTGTGGATCTGAAACGCTCTATTTAAAAATACTGTTTGCGGATTATGAACAGGGGATGGCCATCATGGAATTTATCGGAGAGTGGAATGATGCCCTGTACAACGACATTATGCATCTGAAAAGGAATGTCCTGGAGCCTATGATGGCCCGGGGTATTGCCAAGTTTATCTTAATTGGGGAAAATGTACTGAACTTTCACGGATCGGATGACTGCTACTATGAAGAATGGTTCGATGAAACCGAAGAAATAGGAGGCTGGATAGCAGCTCTAAACTTCCGCGATTTTGTTATGGAAGAATGGCGCCTTTACAACGTTGACTCTTATATCAATTTTGGGGGAACCTTGCAGTTGTCTAAATGGCGCACGCTGGAACCCCTTACCCTCTACCGGATGGTAAAACAGCTTATAGAGCGTCGCATCGCGCTTA
>JAOTYN010000098.1 GCA_029861825.1 Cyclobacteriaceae bacterium | reverse complement strand
AGCATCATTTTGCCCAATGATATATTTATCAAGCTCGGCCACAATTTCTCGGGGCGTTAAATACTGCTTGTCCTCTATCATATCAATTCTTTCTTTTTATAAAACTATTTAAATCGCTGGCCAATGTAAAATAATCGTATCCTCCGCCGGTATGGTATATCCCCCGGCTATAAGCCAGCTCAAATCTTTTAATTTTCAGGAGAAACCCAAAGGAAAATCCAGCTCCTCCACTGGTTTCCGCCAACCTTAACTCTTGGCGAATTAGATGATTATAGCCCGCCCTCACATTAAAATTCTTATGGATCAGGATTTCAGTCCCTATAGCTATATGCCTGAAGATACGGTCCAACGAGCTCAACTCCTGGGGAGTACCCTCTCCGGTTCCAGTTGGATCAAAAAGATCTTCGTTTAAGAAGGACAGGTTGTAGCCGGTCAAAGTAAAACGAAAGGGCATATATTGAGGTTTAAAGGTGATGCCAATTTGTACATCAAATGGCATTTCCGAATCGCTGGTTTCCGTGAAATCCGACAGCACAAAACCGATATTTTTAAAAGTAAGACCTACCGTGAGATCACTTTGGGGATGCTTATAAGCCCCGCCGATATCTAATGCCACCAGGCTGGCGTTGAAACCAGCAATTCCCGAAAACAGCAACTTGAAATTGGCCCCCATAGTGATGGGCCCCAAGGGTCGGGCATAGCCCATGGTAAAAGCTAATTCTGAGCCCGTAAAAGTCCCCGTTGGCGCACCCGAAGGGTCGAATCCCTGGAACTCCCCGTAGTCCAGGAACTGTACGGACCAACCCCAGATACCGGGGTCACCGAGATCACGCACATAAGAGAAGCTGCCGTAATTGATATCGGCCACCAGAGACTGGTAGGTAAGGGCAACATGATGGTCCAATGTACTGTCAAGCAGGGCTGGGTTGTTTAAGTACATTTGCACATCCCCCTGGCCGCTGCTAACGTTCACCGCTCCTAAACCGGCGGTACGTGCATTGGCCGGTAAATTCAGAAACTGAAAGGACTTTTGACCGCCAAACTGAGCCCTGGCCGGAAGCACCAGCAACATCAACCCCAAGATACACGAGAGCTTGGCAATACCGACACCGGAAGGGCCACTGATCATATCCAAAAGATTGTGTTTAATTGTCCCGGAAAACGAAGGATACTGCGTCCTGCGCTTTTTGCTTTAGTAAGGCCAGTTGCAATACCTCATTAACAGTGTCCACAAAGTGCACTTTCAGACCTTTCAAGTATTCCTGGCTAATTTCTTCAATATCTTTGCGATTGCGCTCGCTCAAAACGATCTCTTTTATTCCGGCGCGCTTGGCGGCCAGAATCTTTTCCTTTACCCCACCTACAGGTAACACTTTTCCTCTCAAAGTAATTTCACCAGTCATAGCTATCTTGTCTTTTACTTTGCACTGAGTGAACACTGAGGCCAGTGAAGTGGCAATGGTGATACCCGCCGATGGGCCATCTTTTGGTACAGCCCCTGCCGGTACGTGTACGTGCAGGTCATAATTATCAAAGGTGCGATGATCAATGTTCAAAGATTCCGCATTGGACCGTAAATAGGACAAAGCGGTTACTGCAGACTCCTTCATTACGTCCCCCAGTTGGCCTGATAAGGTAAGCTTGCCTTTACCCCTACTAAGGCTGGACTCAATAAAAAGGATCTCACCCCCTGCCTGTGTCCAGGCCAGTCCGGTGACTACTCCTGCTATCTTATTGTCTTGATAGAGCTCTTTGTCAAAGCGGGAAGGGCCCAAAATACTCTCTATATGGGCAACATCCACTAAAGGCACAAATTCTTCCTCCAAGGCAATAGACTTAGCAATCTTACGGGCCACCGTGCCTATTTTACGTTCCAAGTTCCGCACACCAGATTCACGGGTATGGCCTTCAATGATCTTGACCAGAGCCTTTTTACTCAATCTGAAATCTTTAGCCTTCAAGCCGTGTTCCTTCTTTTGCTTGGGAAGCAAATGCTTTTGGGCAATTTTCACTTTCTCCTCAAGAGTATAACCGCTCAATTCGATGATCTCCATGCGATCGCGTAAGGCCGGGAGGATGGTATCCAAGGAATTTGCAGTAGCAATGAACAACACTTTACTCAGATCATAGGGGACTTCCAGGTAATTATCCGTAAAGGTACTGTTCTGCTCGGGATCCAACACTTCCAATAATGCCGAAGAAGGATCGCCCCGGAAGTCAGAGCGCACTTTATCTATCTCATCCAGGATAAATACCGGATTGGACGATTTTACCTTTTTAATATTTTGAACAATGCGGCCGGGCATAGCCCCCACATAAGTTTTACGATGACCCCGGACTTCCGCTTCATCGTGTACCCCACCTAATGACATACGGATATACCGGCGGTTCAACGACTCCGCGATGGACTTTCCCAAAGAAGTTTTACCCACTCCCGGAGGACCATAGAGGCATAGAATGGGGCCTTTCATATCTTGCTTCAGTTTTAGCACCGCCAGATACTCGATAATACGGTCCTTTATTTTATCCAGCCCATAATGATCGCGATCCAGAATGCGACGGGCTTTATTAAGATCAAAATTGTCGCTGGTGTATTCGCCCCAGGGTAGGTCTACAAACAACTCCACATAACCGAAAGCTACCGGATATTCCGCAGAGGCTGGATTCAATCGCAAGATCTTGTCCAACTCCTTGTTGAAATGCATGCGAATGTCTTGGGGCCATTTCTTCTTATCTCCCCGCACTCGCAAGGCCTCTACTTCCTGGTCGGGCCCCTCATGTCCCAATTCGTCCTGAAGCACTTTGATCTGCTGCCGAAGGTAAAAGTCTCTTTGCTGCTGATCGATATCAGAGTGTACCTTATTATGTATCTCCTGTTTCAGCTCCAGCATTTGAATATCATTATGCATATGCTCCAGCAAAAGAGTGGCGCGATCCATACCATCGTCGATTTCCAGCAGCTTTTGCTTATCCGCTACCTCGGCATTGATGTTGGATGACAAGAAGTGTGTAAGAAAGGTATGACTTTCAATATTATCCAAGGCCACTTGAGCCTCCTGGGGTATTTCAGGATTTAGTTTTAAGATTTTGGAAGCTGCGTCCTTTAAGGACTGTACCACCGCTTTTGTTTCCTTACGGTGCTTGGAAAGAAATTTCTCTTTGACATACTTCACAGAAGCGGTGAAGTAAGGCTGATCCGCCAAAAATTTTCGAATCTTAAAACGGTTCTTTCCCTGAATAATGATGGTGGTGTTGCCGTCGGGTAGTACGATCATCTTGATGATCTTTGCCACGGTGCCAATATGATAGATATCTTCAATCTCCGGCTCCTCCACGGTATTGTTCTTTTGGGCTACCACTCCAATAATGCGATCGCCCTTATAAGCCTTCTTAACTAATTTGATGGATTTTTGCCTGCCTACCGTGATGGGAAGCACCACCCCTGGAAAGAGTACGGTGTTTCTTATGGGCAGTATAGGGATGGCTTCTGGAAGATCAGCCAACCGTGAATTCTCGTCCTTTTCGGAATCAATAATTTGAATGAAACCTTCGTTCTCATCCTCCGCCAGATCACCCAGCACTATGTTATTCAACAATTGATCTTGATTCATATGTATTTCAAACATGCCATTTTGGCATATTATTTCAATTTTTACAGTATTTCTAATCCCCGTACCTTATTTTACAAGAGCTATGCCAAATATGAATATATATTGTCATTATTTTGGTACCTTCGATGCGAGTTTGTGTTAAAATGGTGTTCAGATTTTTTTTCTGCTTACTCCTGGTATGGTACAGCAGCGCCGGCCAGCACCTTCTGGCCCAGAAAAAGGAGAAGAAGAAGCTTCTAAAATTGTCGGACGTACTGCAAAAAAAGGAGGCTGAGAGCATTTCTATTGGCGAATTTCCCAACCTTAACCGTGAGAAATATTACTACCATAAAAAGCAATGGGCTAAGATCCGCAAATTGGAGGCTAAGCAACAATGGCCCCAGCTGTATGAGGTATTAAAGCCCTACGTACACAATTTCGGAATCGAAAATTTTTACAAAGACACCTATCTTCTATGGCGGTTAGCCAAATTGACAGAACTCTACGGGTCGGAGTCAGACGCCATAAGTCTTTATAAGCTGGTATTAAAGCATCACCGGGAAGATATAGACATTTCCAAAGTAGAATTATACTACGATAGCCTTAGCAAAAACAAGGTCGATTATTATGTGCCGCTGGACTACTATTATGAATTGGTGGAATATAGAAAATCTGTGGATACCTTGCGACCGCCCAGGGGAGTGCTGCTTAACATGGGACAGACCGTCAATTCCGACTGGGCGGATTACGGCCCTACGCTAAGTGTGCACAACAATCTGCTCATACTTACTTCCAAAAGAAACGAAAAGGTAGTGGCCGCTAAAAAAACCCAAAACGAAGACCTTTTCTACAGCACCGGAGGGGATGGGTTTTGGTCAAAAGCACAATCATTGGATGCTATCAACACCACCTACAATGAAGGGTCGGCCTGTTTAAGCGCCGACGGCAGCACCTTGTATTTTGCTCGATGCCACGCTCCGGGATCGATGGGCAGTTGTGACCTTTTTGTGGCTACCATTAAAGAAGACAGCACTTGGGGGAATGTCAAGAATCTTGGGGTAAACGTGAACAGCATATCCTGGGACTCTCACCCAACACTTTCTCATTCCGGAGACACTCTATATTTTGCCTCAGATCGTATCGGGGGGTTCGGACTTTCGGATATTTATTTTACTACCAAAGATAAAAACGGGAACTGGGCCCCCGCTCAGAACTTAGGCCCTTTGATCAATACTCGTCTCAATGAGGTAAGCCCCTTCTTCCACCCCAAATACGATGTACTCTATTTTACCAGCAACGGTCACCTGCTCAATTTCGGCGAGTTCGACATTTTTAAGGTACAACGATTGGAGGGACGCTGGCAGGAACCCAGAAACGTAGGACCCCTGGTGAACGGGCCGGGCAATGAGTTCTATTTCACCATCGATTCGGAGTCGAACTACCTTTATTACGCCTCTTCCTCGGAACGGAATATTGAAAATTTGGACCTGTTTTCATTTCCACTGCCTATGGGAGCCCAACCCGCGGCCAATACCAGTTTCTCCGGCAGCCTGGTGGACTCCTTGAGCGGAGATCCGCTCACCGGGATCGTCTCTATCATTGATTTGGATAATGGTATTGAGGTAGCCCCAAAATTCCTACGCTCCGATGGCAGCTTTCAATTCGAATTGATCAATAATAACAACTACTTGTTGATCATTCAAGGCGATGACTATTTCCGCATTGAGGAGATATTCTATCTGGATGGAGCCACCGAAATTCACCGCACTGCCGCCCCGCTCTCCAGCAAAATAAAATTTGAATCGGTAGAATTCGAAAATGGAAAGGCTGATATTCTTCCGGAGATGTTCGGCGACCTGGACAAAATAATCGATTTCTTACTGGACAATCCTGATTTCAAGATCAGTATCGCGGGCCATACCGATTCGGACGGTAGCCCCAGCTTTAACCTGGTACTCTCACAGGAACGAGCTGCGGCCATTAGGGATTACATCATACAGTTTGGTAGTATTGACGAAGGACGAGTGGAAGCTGTCGGATACGGAGATACCCGCCCCATTGTTGAAGAACTTACCCCTGAAGATAAAAAGCTCAATCGGCGGGTGGAATTTGAGATCTACCGGGAAGCTGGTATAGAGGAATAAGTCCTAACCAAAGATGACATTGACAATGTCATTGCCTATCAGGAATACCATCAATACCAGCAGAAAAGCCATTCCGATCTTCTGGGCAGTCTCCAGGAATTTGTCAGAAGGTTTGCGTCCTGAAATGATCTCATAACTCAAGAACATGACATGACCACCGTCCAACGCTGGTATCGGAAGAAAATTTAAGAACGCCAGCCACATGGACAGCATGCCGGTGATGAACCAAAAATTCCTCCAGTCCCAGACACCTCCGAAGTATTCGGCAATGCCAATTACACTCTTCACCGACTTTCTGCCTACTTCCCCTCTTATGATCTTACCCAGTCCCCGGATATTGAAAATGGTAACCTGGAAGGCTTCCCGGGTTCCCTTAGGAATAGATTCTGCGAAGGAAAAGCTAATTCGATGGCGCTCCAGTAAGGATTCCAGTCTGAATCCGATCACTCCATTTTCATCTACCTGTGCGGTAAGATTGAGTTTGGTACCATCGCGGTCTACTTCCAGATCCACCTGCTTACCCTTATTCTCAGTAAGCACATTTCTCAAGAATTGAAAATATACGGTACTCTCATTATTTACTGATAATATAAGATCGCCGGTTTGCAAACCGGATTTTTCCGCGGCAGAACCCTTGTTGATCTGCCCCACTTCGTAGGGCTCCAGGAACGTGATAAAACCTTTTTCTTTGCCCTCATCATTTAGTTTTTCTATAAAATTAGAGGGAATGGAAATGTCGATCATTTCTCCATCCCGATCCACTGTGTAGTAACTTTCGTTGCCCAACATCACATCGGGGCTGATGACATACTGAAATCGTTCATAATCGCGGCCGTTGACCTTTACGATTTTATCGCCGGTGCGCAGCCCCAATTCTTCCCCCAGTTCGAAAGCATAAATGCCGTGCTTGTTGGCCTCATCTTTAGTAACATAGGTCTCGCCGTATGCATAGGTTAGAAAGATGAATATGATGATACCCAATATCACGTTGATCACGATACCACCCATCATTACAATCAATCTTTGCCAGGCAGGCTTAGCTCGGAACTCCCATTCTTTGGGCTCCTCCTGGAGTTTTTCGGTATCCAGAGATTCGTCGATCATTCCGGATATTTTTACAAATCCTCCCAAGGGTATGGCCCCAATAGAATAGACTGTGTCGCCGTACTTTACTCCGAAAACCTTAGGCGGAAAACCTATACTGTATTGCTCTACTCGCATACCAAACACTTTGGCCGCTACCAAGTGGCCTATCTCGTGCAATCCAACCAGAATAGATAAGCTCAAAATAATTTGAGCAATCATTATTACCGTTTCCATCAATTAATTATCTCTTGTGCTTTTATTCTTGTTTCTTTATCAGTTTCCACATAATCTTCATAACAAGGCGAAGTTATGTACGGCATTTTCAATAAACATGTTTCTACCACATCCGACATCTCCAGGAAACCGATACGCTCTTTGAGAAATTCAGATACGGCAATCTCATTAGCCGCATTTAGTATACAGGGCATGTTCCCGCCTTTGTTCAAAGCTTCAAATGCCAGCGCTAAGTTACGAAATGTCTGCATATCCGGTTGCTCAAATGTCAATTGAGGATAATCTGCAAAATTCATACGGGGAAAATCAGCCGGTAAGCGTCTGGGATATGAGAGGGCAAATTGTATGGGCAGCTTCATATCCGGCAATCCCAGCTGGGCTTTTATGGAACCATCCTGGAACTGTACCATGGAATGAATTATGGACTGCGGATGTATCAATACTTCCACTTGTGCCGCTTTCAGCCCAAACAACCAGGTGGCTTCGATCACCTCCAGCCCCTTGTTCATGAGACTGGCAGAGTCGATGGTGATCTTAGCTCCCATATCCCAGTTGGGGTGTTTTAAAGCCTGGGCCTTGGTTACTGATCTCAGAAACTCGCGATCTTGACCCCTGAAGGGTCCGCCGGAAGCGGTGAGGATGATCTTCTCCACAGGATTGTGGAATTCCCCCATAAGACATTGGAATATGGCCGAATGCTCCGAATCTATGGGATAAATGTTTACTCCTTGTTCACGGGCCATGGTAGTGATCAACTCGCCGGCTACCACTAGTGTTTCTTTATTGGCCAGTGCTATACTCTTACCGGCTTTGATGGCATTGATGGTGGGTAGCAGTCCAGAATACCCCACCAGGGCAGTCAGTACAATATCAATGGAATCCATGGAAACCACCTCGGCAATGGCCGCACCTGTATACACTTTTATGTCCATTGGGTCCAACGCCTCCTGTACCTGCTGGTACTTATTAGGATCGGAGATGACCACGGCATTGGGTTGATACTGACGACTTTGAGCGATCAAAAGATCGGCATTGCTAGCGGCTGTCAATACTTCCACTTGGAATTCATGCGGATGGGCCCCGATCACTTCAAGTGCTTGAGTACCTATGGAGCCGGTGGAACCTAAAATGGCAATATTTTTCCTTCTTTGTTCGATGCCTGTGAATTAACTGCTGTGTATTTGGAATGTTTCGAGACCCTGGGCAATGTTTCGATCATTTGACAGTCTCGGCACTTTATTCTGACCTCCTAATTTTCCTTGCTCTTTCATATAGTTCCTGAACGCATCTGGCTGTAGGGTAATAATTCGCAGCGACCGTAAAATGTTTCCGGATATAAGATCGTCGTAATAGCTATTCAATTTTTGCAAATGCAAATTTAAGTCTTTTTCAAAGGCAGACAAATTGTGAGGAGGTGATGCGAACTCCACAAACCACTGATGCAACGGCAGCCCTTCCGGGGGTGTTACCTGAGGAGCTACCGTAAATTCCACAATTGCAGTTTCGGGATACTGCTCCAAGGTAGCCTGCATGGCCTTTTCAACCTCCTCTCCGATCACGTGCTCACCAAAAGCGGAAATGAAGTGTTTGATGCGTCCGGTCACCAGTATTTTAAAGGGTTTGGTAGAAACAAATTTTACGGTATCACCCAAAGAGTAGCCCCATAAACCGGCATTGCTATTGATAATAACGGCATAGTTGGTATCCAGCGATACCTGATCAATGCTAAGCCTGGTGGGGTTGTCCTTATAGAATTCATCGGCCGGTATGAACTCGTAAAAGATCCCGCTATTGAGTAGCAGCAGCAATCCCGGATCTGACGGTTGATCTTGAAATGCAAAGAAGCCTTCGGAAGCGGGATACAATTCAATGCTATCCACTTTTTTACCAATACTCTCCCAAAGCTTTTTTCGATAAGGTTCGAAATTAACACCGCCATATACAAACAGTGAGAATTGAGGGAACACTTCCATAATAGGCTTTTGAGTACGCTCCTGAATCTTGTCGAAATACATTTGTACCCAGGGGGGAATTCCTGAGATCAAGGTCATATTCTCATCGAGGGTCTCATCAATAATTCGATCGACCTTGGCCTCCCAATCTTCCATGCAGTTGGTTTCATATCTGGGAAGCTGATTGCTGCGCAGGTAAGCGGGCACATGATGGTTCACAATTCCCGACAAGCGGCCGGTGGGAATAGCGCCGGTCATATCCAGTTCCGGGCTTCCGGATAGAAAAATCAATTTGCCATTAAGAAACGCACTGTTCCCGGTTTGGTAAATGTAATTCAGCAATGCATCCCGAGCCCCTTCTATGTGATTGGGCAGGGAATCTTTAGTAATGGGTATGTATTTGACGCCGGAGGTGGTCCCGGAAGTTTTGCAAAAATATAAGGGAACTCCTGGCCACAGTACGTCCTTTTCCCCGTTCTTTATGGCTTCTATATACGCTTTGATCTGCTCATAGTCCCGGACGGGTACTGCCGCCTTAAAGTCCTCGTATGAATCTACTTCTGCCAGATGATGATCGCGACCGAATTGGGTAGTTTTGCCCTGATGTACAAGTTGATCCATGCAGTGTCGCTGCACCTGCTTGCCCTCTTGCATCCAATTGCTCTGTTTTTTTACCACCCATGAGGCCAGTGGCTTGCTCAAAAAGGACCGGATTCCCATTTACCTGGATTGGTGGTGTACTGGCTGGAAATGGAAGACAAGAAACATGGTAGGGCTAAACCGTCTTCATCTTGAGCTTCTTCTTCAGCTCATCGATAGAAGCCTTGAATTTAGAATCGGTGTCGATCATATCATTGACCGATTGCACCGCGTGAATCACCGTGCTGTGGTCCCTGCCCCCAAAATGATACCCAATTGATTTTAAGCTATGATTGGTATATTCTTTGGCGAAATACATGGCAGTTTGCCTTGCGATCACGATTTCCTTTTTTCTGGTTTTAGCTTTAAGGTTTTCCAGGCTAACGTTGAAGTATTCCGAAACTGTTTTTTGAATAAAATCGATTCCCACCTCCGAATCGATATCCTGGACAATGTTCTTGAGGGTCTGCTTCGCCAACTCCAGATCAATATCTTTTTTGGTTAGGGAAGCGTGTGCTATAAGGGAAATGATCACACCCTCTAGCTCTCTGATATTGGTATCTACGCTATAGGCCAAATATTCGATCACATTGGCAGGTATATCAATACCATCCGCTTGCATCTTCTTCTGTATAATGGCAATCCTGGTCTCTAAATCGGGTTGTTGTAGATCGGCAGTAAGGCCCCATTTGAATCGTGAAAGTAAACGCTCCTCCAAGCCCTTAAGGTCTCGAGGGGGGCAATCGCTGGTCATGATGATCTGCTTGCCTGACTGATGCAAATGATTGAATATATGGAAGAATATTTCCTGAGTCTTTTCCTTACCTGACAAGAACTGCACGTCATCGATGATCAGGATATCTACTTGCAAGTAAAAATTGGTAAAATCCTGGACCTTATTGTTTTTTACGGCCTCAATAAACTGATTTGTAAAGTACTCGGAGCTTACATAAAGCACAAATTTGTCACTGATGTTGTTCTTGATCTCGTTCCCTATGGCCTGCACCAGGTGGGTTTTGCCCAAACCTACCCCACCGTATAGCATCAAAGGATTGAAACTGGTTACACCGGGCTTAGCGGCTACTGCAAATCCTGCGGAACGCGCCAAACGATTACAATCCCCTTCAATGAAACTATTGAAGGTATAATGAGGATTCAAGTTGGACTTCTGTTGGACCTGGTCGACCGTTTTTAGATCGAAGGGGCTGTCAAAGGTTTGAGGATTGCCGTTGGGTCGTTTGGGATTACCCGATTTA
>JAOTYN010000508.1 GCA_029861825.1 Cyclobacteriaceae bacterium | reverse complement strand
ATTCGTATGCTGTTCTAGACTAATTATATTTTCCTGAAGGGCCAGATCCAGCAATTTTCCGGGATATGATGATTGCGGTACACTTTCCATTTCACCCAATGGATAAGGGTCGTCCAAGCCCATCAGGATTTGATCGGTTCCTCCCAATCTTTTCACCATCAGCTCCAGGGAAAAAGTATCGTGTACCAGGGTGTCAAAGAAAATATTGAGGTGGCCTACCGCTTTGCGGGGATGGGTCATGCCTTCAAAAAGATCAGGGCGACCATCAAATCCCTGAATTCGGCGGCCCAGATTGATTTGAGCCAGCTGACCACCATGGGCAAAACAAACTCTTATATCCCGATACTTATCATGGTATCCTTTGAGGGTGTAAAAGTGATAGGCATCTGCGCATTGTGCCAGCATCCACACTAAATGAAAACGCCAGGCTGTATTATCCAGGTGGATAAATTTCTCGCCATCATACGGATGAATCTCGACAGCCAGTTTATAATGATTGGCCAACTCCAGTATTGGTTCTATATTTTCATCAAAAATGGTGCGCCAGCTGCCAATGGAATCCATATAATGAGTAGGCAAGCACAGTACCTTAAGCCCCAGCTGCTCCACACAACGCTCCATTTCCCAAAGCGCTCCCCGTACATATGCGGAATGAACTACAAATCCGCAGCTGAACTTTTGAGGATGGTCACGTTGAAGCTGAGCATTAAAATCATTTTGGAACCGCAGGGCCTGTTTCATTTCTTCAAGCCTCAACCCGTTTCCGTAAAGCTGAGAAAGATTTAACACCACCGCATGATCAATTTTGTTGCGTTCCATCCATTCCAATTTCTCTTTAAGAAAAAAGCTGGAGTCGGTAACCGGGCGCTTCCAATTTTTTTGAAGCATATGCTTTCGGTCGTTATCGACCCAAAAAATCTCCTTTTCCTTCATAAACGCTGGGATTTGCTCCGGATAAGGTAATAAATGGGAATGGCCGTTGATTCTCATGATGTTTTAGACTGCGGCGGTCGGAGGCTCCATAACCGCTCCGCATGATTTACAAGTTCTCAATTCTTTATTGGAGTAAAACTTATCAAAGATCACAGGCATGTCCGTTTCGATATTGTTTAACAGAAACGGTTCGCGGTACAGTTCACTATTACAATTTTCGCAAAACCAGACCAAGCCGTCTTCCATCCCTTCAGCCCGTTTCTGTTCAATAACCAGACCAATAGTGTTGGCGCCTCTTTGAGGAGAATGAGGCACATTAGAAGGCAGTAAGTAGATCTCACCTTCTTGTATATTTACATCCTTGGGGATTCCCTCATCAATAACCTTAAGGGTAATATCACCTTCGACCTGATAAAAGAACTCCGGAGTTTGATTTAAATGATAGTCCTTGCGCTCGTTTGGCCCACCCACTACCATAACGATATATTCACCGTTGTCCCACACGCACTTGTTACCCACCGGTGGTTTTAACAAATGGCGGTGTTCATCGATCCATTTTTGGAAGTTAAATTTTGGCAATAGTTTCGACATGTTGCTTTTAATTTAAGGTTTATAACTGAATACATATATTTTTGGGCTCCGTAAAAAAACGCAATGCTTCCCATCCCCCCTCTCTGCCTACTCCGGAATTTTTTACACCCCCAAATGGTGTTCGCAAATCGCGTAGTAACCAGGTATTGATCCATACAATACCGGTGTCCAGGGCTCGAGCCAGGTTGTGCGCCCTGGTAAGATCCTCCGTCCAAATGGTGGCAGCCAATCCATATTCGGAGTCATTGGCTAAGGCAACCGCTTGTTCTTCGGTACTGAAAGGGGCTATGGAGACCACTGGCCCAAATATCTCTTCTTGATTGGTGCGGCATCCCATAGATAAGTTCTCGAAAACGGTGGGCGTAATATACCACCCGGACTCTTTGCCCTGCGGGTGTACTTGGTGCCCTCCGCAAAGCACCTGCCCTCCTTCCTGTTTAGCCAATTCAATGTAATTCAATATTTTTTCCATATGGGACGATGACACTACTGCACCCACGTTGGTATTAGGACTCATGGGGTCATCCACTTTCAATGCTTTAGCTTTGTTGACAAAATCCTCTTTAAACTGAGGATATAAAGACTCCTCCACTAAAATCCTGGAGCTGCAAAGACAAATTTGTCCTTGATTACTAAATGACGATAGTATCATTTTTTCCAGCATGGTCTGGTATTGGCAATCGGCAAATATGATGCTGGGATTTTTGCCCCCCATTTCCAATGAAAGTTTCTTGAACTTAGGAGCCGCCAGCCGGGCAATCTCTGCGCCTACCCGGGTACTTCCGGTAAAAGAAATGGCTTTTACCTGGGGATGTACGTTGAGGGTATCTCCGATAACCGGCCCACTCCCATGAATGATGTTGAGTACTCCGGGAGGCAGTCCCGCTTCTATGCAGATTTCAGATAGCAGGTACGCGGTTAGTGGAGTAATCTCAGAAGGCTTCGCTACCACCGTATTGCCAGCAGCCAACGCCGGCGCTATTTTCCAGGTAAACAAATAAAGCGGGAGATTCCAAGGCGAGATACAGGCCACTACTCCCAGTGGATCTCTGGAAGTATAGTTAAGGGCGGACTGTCCCTGATTGTAATGAGATTCTGATGAGAACTGAGTTATGGCATTAGCAAAAAAAGTGAAATTAGCGGCGGCTCTGGGGATATCCACAGCACTGGACTGACTTAAGGGTTTACCATTATCCAAGGTTTCAGCAGCAGCCAGATCTTTGGACTTGGCAGTAATTAATCTGGCAATTTCAGACAGGTAATCGTGTCGTTGATCATCACTGGTAGCTTTCCACAATGGAAACGCCTCTTCAGCGGCAGCGACAGCTAATTCCACATCTTTGTCATTAGACGCGGCTACTTCGGCATAAGGTTCTCCCAC
>JAOTYN010000509.1 GCA_029861825.1 Cyclobacteriaceae bacterium | reverse complement strand
ACTTGGGGGAATGGAGGTGCCGGAACGGGCTCAGGTGATTCGGGTAATGATGTGCGAACTATTCAGAATTGCCAGCCACTTGGTATGGTATGCCACCTTCGCACAGGACCTGGGACAACTTTCTCCTATATTCTATATGTTCTCCGACAGGGAAAAGGCTTTTGATGTGGTTAGCGCCATTTGCGGTGCCCGCATGCACCCCAATTGGTTTAGGATAGGCGGAGTAGCCCAGGATTTGCCAAATGGTTGGGAATCGCTCTTTACCTCCTTCATAAAATACATGCACAAACGCCTTACCGAGTATGACAAAATGGTATTGGGCAATAGCATATTTCAGGCACGCACCAAGGGAATCGGAATTTATACCAAAGAGGAGGCAATTGAATGGGGTGTTACTGGTCCCGGTTTGAGAGCCTGTGGTTTTGAATGGGATTTTAGAAAGAAAAGGCCATATTCCGGATACGATCAATTCGATTTTGATATTCCTGTGGCCTCCAATGGGGACTGCTATGACCGCGCTTTAGTGCGGGTAGAAGAGATACGCCAAAGTTTGAGGATCATTGAACAATGTGTTCAAAATATGCCTTCCGGAGCTTATAAGTCTGATCACCCTCAAGCCACTCCTCCCAATAAGGAGCATACCATGAAGGACATCGAAACCCTGATCACCCATTTTCTGAATGTTAGCTGGGGTCCGGTGATTCCAAAAGGGGAGGCATTTGTGGGTATCGAAGCTACCAAAGGAAATAACGGATATTATCTGATAAGCGATGGCAGCACTTCGCCTTATAGAGCACGTATCAGAACCCCCTCATTTCCCCACATGCAGATGGTCCCCTATATAAGTAAAGGGTATACCGTAGCTGACTTGTTAGTGATCATTGGCAGTGTAGATTTTGTATTGGCTGATATAGATCGATAACTATGTTAAACCCAAAGGAAATAAATAAGATCAATGAAGAGGTCAGTCATTTGCCCCGGCCAAGTGCAGCATGTATTGAAGCTTTGAAAGTGGTGCAGGAAGAAAGGGGCTGGGTATCTGACCAGAACATAAAGGATATTGCAAAACACCTGGGCATGTCGGCGGAAGAGGTGGATAGTGTGGCTACTTTCTACAACCTAATATTCCGACAACCTGTGGGACGAAACGTGATTCTGGTATGTGACAGTATCAGTTGTTGGGTCTTAGGTTATGAAAAAATTGTAGAACACTTAAAAGAGAAGCTGGATTTGGATTGGGGGGGTACTACTTCGGATGAGCGCTTTACTTTATTGCCTATTCCCTGTTTAGGTACCTGTGATCATGCACCGGCATTGATGATAAACCACGATTTGCATCGTGATTTGAAAGCAGAGGATCTCGATGACATCTTAGCACAGTATGAATAATGGATAAGCCTCTCACCCATATGATCCGCTCTGATGGACAGCCTGTTAGCTTGTTTGAATACCAACAACAAGGAGGATACAGCGCCTTAGAGAAAGCGCTGCAATCCAGCCCCAGCGATATTACAGAGTTGGTTAAGGATGCTCAGTTGCAAGGTAGGGGTGGGGCCGGCTTTTTAACCGGTGTCAAATGGGGATTTGTTCCTATGGGTGAGCAAGCGCCTACTACTAAGTATCTGATTGTTAACGCTGATGAAATGGAGCCGGGAACCTTCAAGGATCGACTGTTGCTGGAAGGTAATCCTCACCAAATGCTGGAAGGGATCATAATAAGTGCTTATGCCATTCAAGCTCCTAAGTCTTATATCTTTTTGCGGTGGGCTTATAAATCATCCGCTAACCGGCTGTTAACGGCTATTCAGGAAGCCACCGATGCCGGTTATATCGGGAAAGACATACTTAACAGCGGTTTTGACCTGGAAATAGCCCTTCATACCAGTGTAGGACGCTATATGTGCGGTGAGGAGACCGGCCTTTTGAGTGCGCTTGAAGGTGGCAGAGCTATCCCCCGAGCTAAACCGCCATTTCCTCAGATCAGTGGATTGTTTGGCAAGCCCAGTATCGTGAATAATGTAGAGACGCTTTGCTGTGTCCCGCATATTGTAGAAAAAGGGGCTGAATGGTTCAAAGGTTTAAGTATAGGCGATGGAGGTGGAACTAAACTCTATGGCGCCAGTGGAAAGGTAAATACACCAGGTATTTATGAGTTACCATTAGGCACACCACTGAGAGAGATTCTGGAAGAGCATGCAGGTGGGATGAAAAATGGCTATAGGTTTCGAGCGGCCTTGCCCGGAGGTGCTTCTACGGACTTTCTGACAGAAGAACATATGGATGTAAAGATGGATTTTAAATCAGTCAGTGCCTGTGGCAGTCGCTTAGGAACCGGTACTATCATTGTTATGGATAATCATACCTGCCCGGTGGGATTTGTCCATAATCTTGAGCACTTCTTTGCACAGGAATCCTGCGGTTGGTGTACGCCCTGCCGGGAAGGATTGCCCTGGGTGGAGCGCATTTTGAAATCCATCGAACTGGGAGAAGGCCAGGATGGAGATTTGGATGTATTGCGGGAGCACACTTCGGGTTTGGGGCCTGGAATGACCTTCTGTGCCTTGGCTCCTGGGGCTATGGCACCACTGAAAAGTGCCTTAAATTACTTTGAGGATGATTTTCAATCGCATATCCGTGAAAAAAAATGCCCGTTTAGGGAAAACTAAATGTCAAATATCTGGATAGACGGCAAGGCCTTTTCGGTCGATAAAGAGACCAATCTGTTGGAAGTCATTCTTTCATTGGGGTTTGACCTGCCTTATTTTTGTTGGCATCCGGCGCTGGGGTCAGTAGGATCATGTCGACAGTGTGCGATCCGCAAATATCGTGATGAAGATGACCACCAGGGACAAATCGTAATGTCATGCATGGAGCCGGTGACAGACAACCTGCGTATTTCCATTGA
>JAOTYN010000097.1 GCA_029861825.1 Cyclobacteriaceae bacterium | reverse complement strand
AAGTTGGCCTTTATTTCGTCGGCGATATGGGGGACCACTTGTACGGTTTTACCCAGGTATTCACCATGGCGTTCCTTGGTAATGACGTTGTAATAAATGCGGCCGGTGGTGACATTATTGGCCTGTGAAGTAGCCAAGTTCAAAAACCGCTCGTAATGACCTAAATCTAGGTCGGTTTCCGCTCCGTCGTCGGTGACGTAACACTCTCCATGTTCGTAGGGATTCAAAGTGCCAGGATCGATATTTATATAGGGATCAAATTTCTGGATGGTTACCCTAAATCCTCGCGCTTGTAGAAGTTTTCCCAGGGAGGCAGAAATGATACCTTTACCTAGTGAGGAAGTCACACCTCCGGTTACGAAAATATATTTTGGTGATCCCATAAGTTCAGCGGCAGAGTAGCACTTATGGGATACAAATCTAGGCATTAAAAAGTATTTTACTAGCCTATTTGACTTTTTTATAGGGCCTTGGATCATCTAAGGTCCGACTGCCAGAAAACCTAAAAAGGGGGAGAATTTCCAAAAACAAAAATACCCTTTCAAAGCCGGTTACCTTTCGCTTTTGCATTATTGCCAGAATTACTATAACAAAAGGCACTGAGTCTACTTTCCAAACGGCCTGAGAACGGATTATTGTTCAGGCATATTAAAATGTTCAGTTGTCTTTTGATCGATATGACTCTTTACATTTCCCATGTACTTTTTGATTCTTTTTTAGCCATAATCCTATCCATAAAATCGCAAAATTTGATTTTTCAATTAATACACATTGCCTCTACCAAGGGCTTATATAGATTTTTTTGCCGATGAAAAAGGGATTTTTACTACTACTGGTGTGTATGAGTATGCTGGCCTTTTCTGGCACCGTTTCGGCTCAAAATTGTGTGATTATTTCAAAGGGTAACTTCATGGATCCCAAGACACTCTGCGCCCCCGTGGATGTGGAATGGGATGTTCTCTATACCGGAGTGAATAACGGAGGGGCCCCTGTAGAGATATTTATCGATTGGGATGATGGTACTACGGACTTGGTGCCAGGTGTGTTGACCAACGCCGTCACCAATGAATGGTCCGTTACCGATGTACCTCATGTTTACCCTCAAGGTGGCAGTCAATGTACGTACCACCCTGAGGCCTTTCTGGTAGTTAACGGGGTAATTTGTTCCAGTACCGGTCAGGAACAGATCGTGACCGTATGGGACACCGACGATGAAAACGGCGGTGACATTCGGATTGATCCGGTTGAATATCGGGTGTGTGTGGGTCACGCGGCTTCTGTAGCCTTTGATGATAACAGTACTTTCAACTGTGTGCCTCCTGATGAAAATGATAATCCCAATCTAGAAAATCGTTGGATCCAGTGGATCTACGGTACTGGTCCTGCCGCAAATCGAATTCCTGGAAGCCAGGTAGGAGGCAGCTCTCCTCCCTATCCTTTTTCCGGCGCTGTTGATTACATGCCTGCACCGGTTTTGGGTCCTTGGTCTACCAGTTCTACCATTACCATACCCAATACTACTACCATTGCGGATATTGGAAAGCAGTTTGAAGTAACCCTGAATAACTGGAATCAGTGTAATCCATATCCAGATTCGCTGCCGGTTACAGAAACGGCCCGCATAATTTTGGTGGCCGCCCCCATTCCTGATTTCCGCACTAGAAAAAATGATGCCGGTGGTATCGTTACCGATAAGTTCTGTGCGGGTGAACAAGTTTATTTTGAGAATTTAACCACTTGGCCGCTTAATTCCAGCTCTGGATACAGCTGGACCTTCTACGATGGTCCTACCACGGCCTCACCCATCCATTCAACCGGGGGCGGAACAAATCCTCAAAGAATCTTCAACAACCCCGGCATAAAATTGATCGAATTAGTGGCTTCTGACGGTAATGCTGCCGGGAGTTGCGATGAGGTTATTCAAAAGACTATAGAAATTATTGCCGCCCCGGTGGCTCAGATCCAGATCAATAGTGAGCCCTTGAGTGTAGACACTGTTTTCTTCTGTGAGGATCAATTCGGAACCAACCTGGTGACCTTTACCGATCAGTCCGGTGCAGCTACCCCTAACACCGCACATGTATTTGAGTTCTTTGACGAGAACAACAATCTGGTATTGAAGGATTCCGTAGTAGGAGGGCCTTCAGGTCCCTTTACCCAACCGTATACTGCTCCCGGAGTATATAATACCATTCTCACCTTGACCGATAAAGATACAGATTGTCAATCGTTCGATACCGCAGTAGTAGTTATAACAGCATTACCACAGGCCCGTTTTGTGCCAAATGGATCAGGGGTTTTGTGTGCCATGGATTCAGTGTTTTTCGATGATGTAAGTACCAACTTTACTACAGTACCCAGTGGGTTTGTAGCGGATACCATTGCGGTATGGAGATGGTGGTTCGACTATGATTTCAACCCCCTTAGTGCACCTGATGTGGTGATCAATTCCGGAAACAGCGGGGATACCTCCTACATTTTCCCTACCGCCAAAGATTATATTGTACGATTAGAAGTGGAATCGGCCAACGGCTGTACGGACGATACGGTGATGACCGTAACGGTAAATCCTGTGCCTAATGCCAGTTTTACGGCCAGTCCAGTGGCGGATTGTTCACCATTGATCACCAATTTGACCAATACCAGTGGTCCGCAACCCGCTGGTGTGGTTATTGATCGCTATACCTGGACTGTATACGATGCAGTGGGTACGGTTATCGATCAAATCGATCAACCTACAGAAGATACTTTGGCCTATACTTTTATAAATACTTCTCCTGATTTTGAAGCGAAGTATGCGGTCACCTTAACGGCGGTGGATGCCTCCGGTTGTGAGACTACCAGTGCTGCGGATACCATGACGGTATTCCCCAGCCCCATTATCAGTTTTACATCCGATGATTATGACCCGTTCAATAACAATTGTGCTCCGGTAAGTGCAACATTTAATGTGGACAGTATTTTTCACGCCACTAACGATGTAAACACCTATTATTGGATAGTTAATGACGGAGCTGGTTTCATTGATACTACTGCCATTTCTGGTAATACCCCTGATTTCTTGTATAACAATTTTATCAATGTTGGTATAAATATTAAGATATATACGGTTACACTTACCGCCGATCTGAATACAGGTGGTTGTGTAGTTCCTTTTAACCAGCCTATAATAGTACACCCGGTACCGGTATCTACGTTTACGGCTACACCCATCGAAAACTGTGATTTTGTACAGTTCCAGATGGAGACTATTCAAAAAGCCGGTATCCTGATATATGACTGGACGTTTTCAGAGGTTCCTTCCAACAACCCGCTGCTTGACGATAGCTTTGACCTAACTTTTGAGAGGCCGGAGCCCACCGATCCAGATCTCACAGTCGACGTGAGTCTGGTGGTGACCAACACCTCCAGTTGTGTGAGTGATACCACCGTACAAACATTATTAGTGCCCAAGAAACCGTTTGTTGATGTACAACTCGATCTGATAAGTAGTGACCAGGGATGTGTACCCTATACCGCTAATTTCCGAAATGCTACTGCCACCTATCCGGCAGGTACCATATTTGAACTATGGCTTACATTCGGATTGAATAATCCTGTTCAAGTTACTCCTACATCCGGTGACCTTCTTAATAACTTCTCCTTTGAGTTCCCTCAAAATGGAGATTACAGAATTGAACTTCGAGCGGTTGAACCTACCAACAATTGTCCTTTTATAGATAATGAGTTGATAACTGTGTTCCCGGCACCTCCTGCGAGATTCTTTACGCCATTGCTGGGTGATTGTGCGCCTTTTGATGGTATCTTCTTTGACGATTCCAACGATACCACTATTGTAGCCAGAACCTGGACGGTAACAGGGCCTGGAGTAAATGATGTATTCGTATTCAATACCAAGCAGGATTTCACCTATACGTTCCAGAATAATACTACTGCGCCGATTGACTATCAGGTGTCCCTTACCGTGGAGAATGCCTTAGGTTGTACCGATACCAAAATGGAAACAATTACGGCATATCCGCAATTGCAGCCGTCTTTCACCGTGAATCCTTATTCGCAGATTTTACCTAACTCTACCGTTAACATCACGGACACATCACCGGCCAATAACTGGAATTACCGATGGGATTTTGGAGACGGTAACTTCTCAACTGACCCCAATACCAATGCCTATACCTACGCTACGTTCGGACAGTATATAATCACCTTGGAGGTCACTGATCCCAATACCAATTGTATCGGAATCTATCAGGATTCCATTGAGATCATTGCCATTCCACCGGTGGTAGACTTCCTGTATGATGTCAGCAACGGCTGTGCTCCACATACCGTGAATTTCACCAACATGTCGCAATACGCTAGTCCGGGTACCTACTTTTGGGATTTCGGTGATGGTATTGGTACATCAAGACAACAAAACCCTACTTATACCTATTACGACCCGGGAATATATACCGTTTCGCTGTCCGCCAGCAATGAACTGGATACCACAGTGGTAGAGCGAAAAGATTTTATTATTGAAGTATACCCAGAGTCCCGCGCCAACTTCGACATAAGGCCGGAGGTAGTATTCCTGCCCGGCGAAGAGATCAGGGCGGTAAACCGCAGTGAAGGTGCAGAGTCGTACTTCTGGGATTTCGGTGATGGAAATACTTCTACTGAATTTGAGCCTACTCACCGCTATGAGCGTGCCGGAGAATATGATGTGACCCTGATTGCAACCAATCAATACGGGTGTAACGATACGCTGACCATTGAGAAAGCTGTGTTCGCGGATGATGGCGGTAAATTCTTGATCCCAAACACATTTACTCCTAACGGTGATGGTAAGAACGATGTATTCGTACCCGAGGTATTCGGAGTGGTGAACTTCCATATGGAGATCTATGACAGATGGGGTGAGTTGCTGTTCGTTACTGACGATCAGAATAATGGTTGGGATGGCTACTACAAAGGGCGTTTGTCTACTCAAGATGTGTATGTGTACAAGCTGAAGATGAAGTTTTTAAGCGGTAATAGTGTGGTCAGGACAGGAGATGTCACTTTGCTCCGGTAGCGGCTAATGAGAACCTATGTTATGAACAAATATATATGTGTGTTGTTTTTGTTAGTGGCCTTTGGCTGGTCGGAGGTAAAAGCTCAGGATCCGCATTTCTCCCAATTCTATGCGGCTCCCTTATATCTCAACCCCGGGTTTACTGGTACTACCAAGCAGCACAGGTTCATCAGTAACTTTCGAACCCAGTGGCCATCCATATCCAAAACTTATGTGACCTTCGCCGCCTCATACGACAATTATAAACCGGGCATGAACAGTGGGTTCGGTATTTTAGCCAGTACCGATAAAGCCGGTTCAGGAGATTTGCGATCCACCAATATCAGCCTGCTCTACAGTTATAAAGTTCAGCTCGCCGAAAAATGGGTAGTGAGTCCCGGTGTGTCCGTGGGATATGGGATCCGGGACCTGAATTTCAATAAACTGGTGTTTGGTGATCAATTGGATATTCAGGACAACCGAATTTTTGATGATACCATCGATCCCATACGTAATGCCTTCAACAATGTAAGCTATTTTGATTTCGGAGCCGGTATTGTCTTTTACAATCATATGTTTTGGGGAGGATTCTCCGCCCATCACATGAATGAGCCGAATCACTCGCTTTTAGACGAGGAAAGCGTACTTCCCATTAAGTACTCCCTTCACGCTGGAGTGCGTATACCACTTTATAACGGGCCTTTGAAAAAAGACAAAGAGGCAAGCATTGCTCCTAGCTTTGTATATAGAAAACAAGGAAAGTTCGATCAGCTGGACTTAGGACTACATTTTCGATTTGACCCCATAGTGGCCGGTTTCTGGTATAGAGGTCTGCCGGTACAACAGTCAGTAAGCGATAATGTAAATCAAGATGCCATTACCTTTATGTTCGGTTTGCGTTACAAGCAATTGGAATTTGGTTATAGCTTCGACATGACAGTTTCCAAACTGGCCGCTAACACCGGAGGTGCGCATGAGTTCTCCGTTAACTATCAGTGGGCCAATTCCGATGACAGTAAGCGGCGCAAAAAACGCAAAGAAAAGTTTATTCCTTGTCCTACTTTCTCCACCAGAGAGTAGCGTTTCAGCCTAAATCACCCCAGGTTTTTCCCGGATTGCTATTGGAGGCTTTCAATAATTCATAATTTTGCTTTCCAATAGCATCCCTGTAAAATGAATTTCAGCAAAGATCTACAAGGTCTTGATATCTTAAAAACCGTACAAGAAGCCGCCGATTCGATGGATATTCCCTCTTATCTGGTCGGTGGATGGGTAAGGGATCTAGTTCTGGGGAAGAAAGCTGGAAAAGATTTGGACATCGTCTGCGTTGGTGATGGTATTGAATTGGCCAGGCAGGTATCTTCCATACTCCCCAAGACGCCGAAAGTTGTAGTATTTAAGAACTTCGGTACCGCCATGCTACAGCACCAGGGATATGAACTGGAGTTTGTGGGAGCCCGCAAAGAATCCTATAGCCGCCATAGTAGAAAACCAAATGTGGAACAAGGAACATTAAGCGATGATCAAAAGCGCCGCGACTTTACCATCAATGCCATGGCCATCAGTCTCAAGGCTTCTGAGTTTGGTGAACTACTGGACCCATTCCAGGGGGTAGAGGACCTTCGCAAAAAGATTATTCGCACTCCCTTAGATCCCTTGGTTACATTTTCCGATGATCCTTTGAGGATGATGCGGGCAGTGCGATTTGCCAGTCAATTGAATTTCGACATTGAGGCCGGGACATTTGAGGCCATCCGTGAGCAGTCCAATCGTTTGAAGATTGTAAGCGTGGAACGCATAACGGAAGAGTTAAATAAGATCATACTGACGCCAAAACCCTCATACGGATTTAAATTGCTCCATCATGCGGATCTACTACAATTTGTGTTGCCCTCCTTGGTAAAACTTCAGGGAGTAGAAACCAGAGAAGGAAAGGGACACAAAGACAATTTCTATCATACGTTGCAAGTGCTGGACAATATCGCTGAGCATAGCGATGACCTTTGGTTGAGGTGGGCGGCGCTGTTGCACGATATCGCCAAACCCGCTACCAAACGCTATCATCCCAAAGTAGGCTGGACCTTTCACGGTCATGAAGACAAAGGTGCCCAAATGGTACCCAAAGTTTTTAGAAGTCTACGTCTACCGTTGAACGACAAAATGAAGTACGTACAGAAGTTGGTTCGTCTGCACTTAAGGCCTATATCATTGGTAAAAGATCACGTGACGGATTCAGCTATCAGAAGGTTGATATATGATTCCGGGGAACATTTAGAGGACCTAATGACTTTATGCAGGGCGGATATTACCTCCAAGAACCATAGTAAAGTCAAGAAATATCTGAGCAACTTCGACAAAGTCGAGAAGCGTGTCCAGCAAGTTGAAGCCCGGGACGAAATCCGCAACTTCCAGCCGGTGATCACCGGTGAGATCATAATGAGGACTTTTAATTTACCACCCTCAAAAATGGTAGGGCAGATCAAAGAGGAATTGAAAGAAGCTGTCTTGGATGGCGAGGTGAAAAATGAACTGGGGCCCGCCCGGCAGTACATGATTAAGATCGCTCGTGATAAGGGCCTGGAGCCGGTATCGCAGGACGTTGATTGAGGACGAAAATAAGCTATTCCGGTATCTGGGTGGGGGCATTCCGGGTACCTGAAGGTTATTAATACAGATGTAATAATTACCTCTAATCTGGCCCGCTTACCTATTTGCAATACCTTAAATTTATTAGTAAACACCCTGAAGTAGTTAGATAGGCGTATGCGTTAACTGCTCTTTGAAAAACCCCCAGTTCAACAATTTAGAGGGTATTTCAAGGGAAGTAGTTAACAGGTACATTTTTAGGTACCGTCCGAATCCCGATTTTTTCATAAAAGGAGGTCTTCGGTGGGGTGCCCAGGCATGTAATAAATAGCGCGTACTTGCAGGTTACGGTGGACAATATAAAAAAATTCGTACTTACTGCGTCTCTGGTGCTGGGATGCTCAATGTTGGCCTTTGGTCAGCAAACGCCCATATACAGCCAATTTTTCTTGAACCCTTATGTGTACAACCCAGCGTATGCCGGTAATGCAGGCCGATCCGTAGCCTTCTTGAGCTATCGCAAACAATGGATTGGCATCGAGGGAGCTCCGGAGACCTCTACCTTGACCTTTCACACGCCTATGAAGCGCAATATAGCCCTGGGCGGGATGGTATATTACGACAAGCGCAGTTTGCTGAAATCAACTTCTGTCTCAGCTTCTTTTACCTATAAAGCTCTGTTTACGGAAGATCAATGGATCAGCTTTGGTCTGACCGGGGGGCTTTCCATGAACAATATTCAACTGGATAATATTAACGACCCTGCTATACTCAGTGATCCCGCCCTCTTTGACCTGGTAGATAACAACCTCAGTCCTACTGCAAGTTTTGGGTTCAATTACCACATACAAGGACTTAATTTAGGATTCAGTTTACCGTCCCTGTTCAAAAGGGAGGTTGTGGGAGTAGAGCAGTTCTCCACCGTCGAGCTCGATCCGGTGAAGAATTACACCCTGATGGCCAACTATAAATTCCCTGTGGGCGACGGGAATGTGCAGTTAGAGCCGCACCTGCTTTACCGGGTTACCGAAACACTGCCTAACCAATGGGAAGCTCTGGCAGTGCTTCACCTTAAGGATCTATTGTGGATCGGGGGTAGCTACCGACAGGATTACGGAGCCACCGCATTGCTCGGACTAAATATTAAAGATTTTCTGGCGGTGGGTTATGCCTATGAGTTTGCCAATACCTTAGTAGACGGGATCCCTGACGGCACCCACGAAATTCAGCTCAGGCTTAACATCGGTAAGCCTAAGGATTTTGAGAAGCGGGTTAAAGTTATTGAATCCGGTAATCGCAACGCCCGTTTTTACTCCGATGGAGGGAATATATTCATTGAGAGTTCACCGGTTGAAGAGGGTGATCCCCAAGAAGAAATTCAGGAATCCGCTGATCCCTCCGGGCCCGATCTAGATGCCTACTATCAAGATGAAATGCCGGCTGGTCATTACGTGATTCTTAAGGATTTTGACTCATTCGAATCAGCATATCAGTACTGGGCCGATGTAATCAATGACTACGGATATAAAGCCAGCTTCGGTTACAGCAGCCGCGATGATCAATATTATGTATACCTGTTCCAAAGTAAAGACTATTTGCAAACAGAAATTGAGTTGGAGAAAGCCAGGTTGTTAGAATTGTTTGAAGATGCATATTCATTGGAAATAGACTAATTGAGATGAAGAACATAAAACAAATCGGCTTCATAACGGTCCTTATGCTAACGCTCATAACCGGGGCTTTATGGGGTCAAACACCAGTGATCACCTCATTGGACAAATCATTTGCACCCATAAATGATACCCTGACCATTACCGGAAGTAATTTTGGAACCGATGCCAGTGTGGTGGAAGTGGTATTCGGATCAGTTCTGGGTAACATTGTCTCCTTGGCAGACAATCAAATTGAGGTACTGGTTCCCGGAGCTACAACTTTCAGCAGTGTCTCAGTAACCAACACTACCAGCGGCCTGACCGCCTATTCCTCCGAGCTCTTTTTTATAAGCTTCGGCGGCACCACATTCGATCCCTCACTATTGGCGGGACCCACTACCTTTGCCGCTCAGAACGGCATTTTCGATATCTGTATGTGTGACTTTGACGGAGACGGAAAAAACGATGTCGCCAGCAGTCACGATAACTCCATATTAATTGATGTGTTTAGAAATACCAGCTCATTGGCTACCATCAATTTCAATAAACGAAGCTTTAACATTGGCGAATTTACATTAAACATAACATGTCGGGACATTGATGGAGATGGTTTGCCCGACCTGGTAACTACCCGATCTGGAGGTAATTCAATTTACGTTTTAAGGAATCTAAGTTCTGTGGGTTCCATTAACTTTAGCCCTCCTCAGGAATTAAATACTACGGGAGCATTACCGCGCAAGGTTGCCATCAGAGATATTAACCTTGACGGTCAACCGGAATTAATCGTGACCAACCAGTCCAGCATTCAGATATCCCTTTTTAGAAATTTAAGTACACCTGGAACCATCGTATTCGGGCCGGAAGTAACTTTTGGTTTACCCTTGACGGCTCTAAATAGTTCAGGTTTGCAGGTTGAGGATCTTAATGCGGATGGTAAACCGGAAATCGTGGTCAATCCTTTTCTGAATTCTAACATTTACATCTTTCAAAACAATAGTGTACCTGGTGGTGCTGTTTCCTTTAGGCCCGTAGTGCTTTTTAATGTTTCCGGTAATCTTTCGGATCTTATTGTTGGAGATTTGGATGGCGATACCCGGCCGGATATTGCGGTATCCAGGTTCCTAAGTTCAAACATATCCATTCTGCTAAACGAAACGGCAAGCTCTACCGATGTTCTGTCTTTTGGAGCACCCAAAATTATAAGTACCATCGATTTCCCATTAGGAATGGACCTGGGCGATCTTGATGGAGATGGGTTAGCGGACCTGATGGTGTCCTCTGCCAGCGACAATTTGGATATGACCCTCCTGAGGAATATCAGTATTCCCGGAGATTTCTCATTCGAACGGTTCGATATTAATACCAATGATAAATCCAGGAATGTAAAAATTGGAGATTTAAATGGAGACGCCAAACCTGATGTGGCTTTTACAGGGGTCCAGAACTTTGAGCTTGGAGTATTGCTAAACAACAACTGCTACGTTCCGGTGGTATCGCCTACCGGACCTGTGACGGTGTGTAATGGTAATACTGCCCGTTTAATGGCCTCTGGTTCAGCCGGGGTTACCTATAGCTGGGAAAGAGATGGCGCTGCTTTGGGGGTAACCACTTCATTTATTGACGCTGCTATTGCGGGTGATTACACGGTAGTGGTCACCTCGCA
>JAOTYN010000096.1 GCA_029861825.1 Cyclobacteriaceae bacterium | reverse complement strand
TGCCATAACCGTTGAGGTCCTTGATTCCCTTACCGCGCAGTCTAAGTATTTTTCCGCTTTGGGTACCGGGTTCCAGCTTGATCTTTACCTTGCCATCGATAGTCGGTACTTCCAGTGATGTGCCCAGGACAGCATCAATAAAATTGACATACAGATCATATACAATGTTGTTGCCATCTCTTTTCAGTACTTCGTCCTCTTTTTCCTCTATTAGTATGAGCAAATCCCCGGCAATACCTCCTAAGGGTGCCTCATTACCTTTACCAGACATGCTTAATTGCATGCCCTCGCTAACACCGGCGGGAATTTTTATTTCAATGACTTCGTCTTTGGACTGTAGACCGGATGGATCCACCCCCGTGGGTCGGTGGTTGATCACCTGTCCGGAACCTTGACAAGAGGGACAGGTGTTGGTGCTCACCATTTGACCCAGCATGGTGTTAACCACTTTACGAACTTGTCCTTGTCCACCGCAAGTTCCACAGGATTTGAAGGTTACCCCATCTGCGGCCACTTTGCGGGTTACCTTTATTTTTTTCTCGACCCCGTGAGCGATTTCATCGAGGGTAAGCTTGAGTTTTATCCGTAGGTTCGAACCCTTACGCATGCGACCACGGCCTCCTCCTCCAAAGAAACTTTCAAAGGGGCTACCTCCGCCGAAGATATCGCCAAACTGGCTGAAAATGTCTTCCATTGACATGCCAGCCCCTCCTCCTCCGAATCCGCCACCATTCATTCCTTGATGACCAAACCGATCATATCGCTGCTTCTTCTCAGGATCGCTCAGCACTTCGTAAGCTTCAGCGGCTTCCTTAAAATTCTCTTCTGCACTGGGATCATCGGGATTTTTATCGGGGTGGAATTTGATAGCCACTTTCCGATAGGCTTTCTTTATTTCATCGGACCCCGCCGTTTTATCTACTCCCAGAACTTCGTAATAATCTCTTTTGGCCATTTTATTAAGTACCTATTACAACCTTAGCATATCGTACTACTTTATCATTGAGATAATAACCTTTCTCAATAACATCGACTATACAGTTTTTCAAGTTTTTCTCAGGAGCAGGAATTTGAGAGATGGCCTCGTGTACTTCGGCATCAAAGCTTTTTCCGATCAGATCTTCCATGGATTTCAATCCCTTTTGTTGTAATTCTTTGATTAGCTTCTGGTAGATCAAATTTAGGCCTTGTAACTGGGCATCCTGCTGCGTGTCGTCTGAGGCCGATTTCAATGCTCGCTCGAAATCGTCAATAACCGGTAACAATGCCGCTATGAGATCTGCATTGGCGGTACCAATCAATTCCAGGCGCTCTTTGGCAGTACGTCGTCGAAAATTCTCAAATTCAGAGTAGAGGCGCAGATGTTTGTCCTTTGCTTCTTGAAGTTCAGCACTTAGCTTTTCCAGCTCATCAGGAGCTTGGGGAGCTTCCAGTTCTTCCTCCGCCTGCGTTGCTTCCACTTGTGGCTGGGCATCTTGCGTTTCCGTAGCCTTCTCGTTATTGGCTATTTTGTCCTTATCTTTCATCATTTACTAGTAAACTCAACTGTCAAACATGGTTACACAATATTTACGCCAAAAGGTATTTTATGACATATTGACATCTTTTGGCCAAGTTCGTCAGTTTAATGCTGTCCAAACCAGATCTTTCAGATTTTCCAACCCTTCTTGAGTTACCGCTGAAATAAAGGCTGTGGGCACTTCCACATGGATTTCTTTGCGGATTTCTTCTTTTAATTCTTCATCGAGAAGATCACATTTAGTGACCGCCAACAAGCGCTTTTTATCCAGCAATTCCGGATTAAATTTCTCCAATTCACCTACCAACACGGCATACTCTTCATTGATGTTTTGTGAATCGGCGGGAATGGTGAATAGCAGCACTGAATTACGTTCAATATGCCTTAAAAAGCGTAATCCCAATCCCTTGCCTTGTGAGGCACCTTCGATAATTCCCGGAATATCGGCCATTACGAACGACTTGTAGTCGCGGTATCCCACCACCCCCAGGTTAGGCACCAGAGTGGTAAAAGGATAATCTGCTATTTCCGGTTTGGCTGCCGACAAGGTCGCAAGCAGGGTAGATTTACCGGCATTGGGAAATCCCACTAATCCTACATCGGCCAGCAGCTTTAACTCCAGGATCACCCATTTTTCTTTTCCTGGTTCGCCAGGTTGCGCATATCGAGGCGTTTGATTGGTGGAGGACTTAAAATGTGTGTTTCCCAGTCCTCCTCGCCCGCCGGAAGTCAGGATCTCCTGCTGGCCATGCTCCGTAACTTCAAGCTTGAACTTGCCGGATTCCGCATCCTTAGCCACAGTACCCAGCGGAACCTCTAAAATGACATCGTTTCCCTGAGCCCCGGACTTACCGCTCCCGGCCCCGGGTTGTCCATTGCCGGCAATAGCATGCTTTCTGTAGCGAAGATGCAGTAAGGTCCACAATTGCTGATTGCCCTGCAATATGATATGACCTCCGCGTCCGCCATCACCTCCATCGGGCCCACCTTTGGGCACATGCTTTTCGCGGCGCAAATGAGCAGAACCTGCTCCGCCTGCACCGGAGCGAGCACAAAGTTTAACGTGGTCTATGAAATTAGAGGAACCCACTGCTTTAATAATGTGGTGCTATGATTGCAGCGGATCAAGCGCCGTGCATATTTCCCTAAAGATCTCATCTATGCTGCCTACCCCGTTAACTTTCATCAGCTTTTCTTGTTGGTAATAATAGGCGGCAACCGGCAGCGTCTCTTCTGCATATATATCGAGACGCGTCTGGATCTTTTTAGGATCCTGATCGTCAACACGACCGGATATCTTTGCCCTTTGCTTAAGTCGGGTTTTCAATTCATCTTCAGGTACCTCCAAGGAGATCATGGTAGAGATTGCGCAGTTTTTGGCATTTAACAAGCGATCCAAAGCTTTTGCTTGGTTCACATTCCTGGGGAATCCATCAAATATGAAACCTTTGGCTTCTGGTGAATCGTTGATTTTTTCGTCCACCATGCCGATGGTAATCTCGTCGGGGACTAATGCTCCTTGGTTTATATAACTCTGGGCTTTCAAACCCAGCGCAGTTTGTTCCTTGATATGCTTGCGAAAAAGATCTCCGGTGGATAGATGGACTAAACCATAGCGTTGGATAATCTTTTCACTTTGTGTTCCTTTACCAGCGCCAGGTGGCCCAAATAATGCAATGTTCAGCAAGGGTCGTTGATCAGTTGATCCTGATGAATTCATTATTCTTTGATTTGATAGATGTCTTTAAGATTGCGGCCATGTCCATTGTAGTCCAATCCATATCCAATTACAAATTTTTCAGGAATCTTGAATCCTACATATTTGAGGGGGATGTCTTTCTTGAATACATCAACTTTGAGTAGCAGGGTGGCGATCTCCACTGATCTGGGTTCTAAAGCCTTTAATTGTTGCCAAAGGTGGTGCATGGTCTCTCCGGTATCCACAATATCTTCCATAATAATGACATCTTTTCCGGAAAGGTCTTCTTTAAGTCCTATCAATTCCTTTACCTGGCCAGTGCTGGCAAGGTCCTGATAAGAGGCAAGCTTGATAAAGGAGATTTCAGAGGGCACCGTGATCTCTTTCATAAGATCCGCCGCAAACATAAATACCCCATTCAAAACTCCTATAAATAGGGGAGATCTACCCTGGTAGTCTTCATTAATCTGGTAGGCCATGCTCTTTATATTATCAAGAATGTCCTGATAATTAATAAAGACCTCAAATTCCTTATCGTGAACTTTCATGGGAGTGGATATTTCTATCATGAATGTGGGGTTGTCTTAGGGTGGCAAATATAGGTATTTATCTCAAAAGATGGGATCCCATAGCAGGGATTAAAGATGTGCCATCAAATATTTGTAAAGAGTCAACATACTTTGGATATCGGACTTGTGGACTTTCTCCGAGGCACTGTGTACCTGGCTTTCTGCAGCTCCCACAAAACACCAGTCGAAAGGGTAGGGGCTAGCTTGTAGCTCACCGGCATCACTTGATCCGGTTGATTCCACTTCCAGTTGATAGAGAACCCCACTATCCTGGGCTAATTCCAGGATACGATCCACATAAGTTCTTCGGGGTATCCCCCGGTCGCGTAGGGATATGGCTACTCCTTTTCCGTGCTCAACTCCCTCAGTTACCCAGGTTATGTCGGAAATAAGCGTTTGTGTAATACCAAAATTCTCATGAATATACTTGGCCAGCATAGGGATGGATCCACCAGAGTGTTCTTCCCGGCAGCTGAAAACCAGCAACCCATCTTCTAAAGATGAAGCTAATTCCAGGAGGTTGTATACCCCTAATCTATTATCAAGATAACAGGATTCCACGTAGTCTTCCTGGTTTGCAAAATGTCTTTTGAATACTAAATCGGTGCCGCGGTTGATGGCTCGGTCGAATTGGTAGGTTATGGGGCTTCCATCTTCTGCCAAAACGGTGCATTCAATGGGCCCCAGTGCATCACTCCCTACCAGGATATCTTCCGACTTTACCTGGGGGCTGCCAATAGGGATCAACTGATCATAATAACCAACTGTAAAGCCTACGCTGTCCATATGGGCGAAAGCCGCTGTTCGTGGCTTGCCAAACTCCAAAATCAAATTGTCCTGCAGTAGGGGGCTTTGATGGATAATCGGGTTGGTCAACCAAGTATTCTGGTATTTTTGCACGTATTCCAGAATAAAAGCCTTCATTAGTCGTTCGTTGCCGGCCGTGGCATGAATCCCACACAGTTGTTTCAAAAGTTCCATAATTAAGCACAATGATATAAATTCTTACATAGCAGGTTACCAGAACTTCAACTTTAGTATACAGTTCTTGAGTATACCCCCGGATTTGCGGGGCACAAATATAAATTAAGAGACAAAAAAAGAGATTTAAATTATTACTTTTAGAAAAAAAAACGGTTAAAGATATTCCAATTTCGATTGGCTTAGAAAAACATGCAGCAAGCGATCTTTGTGCTCAACAATGAGAATTCCATAGCCAATCAATTTTTCGCAGAGTTAAGGCATCGTGAAACTCAGCAGCACCGCATGCAGTTTCGCAGAAATTTGGTGAAGCTGGGAGGCATCCTGGCCTATGAAATTTCCAAATGTTTAGATTATCAGTCGATAAATGTCGAAACGGTACTGGGAATAAGCTCTGTAAATGTACTTCAACACCCACCAGTTTTATTTACCATTATAAGAGCCGGATTACCTTTTCTGGAAGGATTTCAAGAATGCTTCAACCAGTCAGATTGTGGATTCGTCGGCGCTTCCCGGTCGGAAGGAAAGACCCATGAGATTTCTATTACCATGGGTTACCAGGCCATCGCACCTTTTGAGGGCAAGGATTTGATAATCGTTGACCCTATGCTGGCTACCGGCAAATCATTGGCAGCATGTACCAACGCCATCTTGGAATATGGTACGCCGAAGTCCTTGCATTTTGCCATTGCGATAGCCAGTCCGGAGGGTGCAGCCTTCTTGAAGGAGTCACTTCCCATGGATCACCAGCTTTGGATAGGAGCCATGGATGATGGACTAAATCAAAAAGGTTATATTGTGCCCGGATTGGGAGATGCAGGGGATTTATTATTTGGCGGTAAAATTGAGTAAACGGCTTTTATGTCAACAGATCTGATTTTTTTATTTCTAGGGCTTTTTGTGCTAATCCTGGGCGGAGATTTTTTGGTAAAAGGGTCCTCCAACATTGCCCTGCGTTTGAAACTTTCACCCTTGGTGGTAGGATTGACCATCGTGGCATTCGGAACGTCTTCACCTGAATTATTGGTAAGCGTAAAAGCGGCTCTTTCCGGTAGCCCCGATCTTACTATGGGTAATGTTATTGGATCCAATATTTGCAATCTGGCTTTAGTACTGGGCGTAACTGCAATTATCCGTCCCATCCATGTACAAGGTGACAGCATAAAAATTGACTGGCCCATGACCATGGGCAGTTCCGTACTATTGTATTTCTTAGTAAGGGAAGGACTTCTGAAGTCCTTTGAAGGGTTGCTGTTCATATTTCTATTAATTAGCTACACTGGCTTTGTTATTATAAAGTCCCGGAAGGAAAACCGCCGGCTGGAATTGGGAAAACGAACCCAACTAAATGACAGTAACTGGAAACATTTGCTAAAGGATATCGTTTTTATAGTACTTGGATGCTTTGGTTTATTCTACGGTTCTGATTGGTTTGTGGAGGGCGCGAAAGGCATAGCTCTGTATTTTGGAGTAAGCGAGCGCGTAATAGGTATTACGGTTTTGGCTTTGGGAACAAGCCTGCCGGAGCTGGTAACCGCTTCTGTAGCTTCCTTCAAAGACCAGACGGACTTGGCTATAGGAAACCTAATGGGGTCCAATATCTTCAACATCCTTTCCATATTGGGTATTACCAGTATTATTAAGGAGATTCAGGTGAGCGATGTCATCTTGAACATTGATATTATCTGGATGCTGGGGATTACTTTGTTGATCCTTCCTATGATGGTCCATAAAAGGATTGTGGGAAGATACGAGGGTATGGTACTATTATTGATATACGCTTATTACACCTATAAGGTGCTAAGCAACAGTCCAAATGTTTTCTGAAATAATTAAATATATATCCGTATACCTGTTGAGCATGGTGAAGTTCATGGCAGGTCCTCCATTGGGGGTGGCCGTGGGCATCTCTACTTTGGAAACCATACTTATCAGTATTTTTGGCATGATGACCAGTGTGGTGATCTTTTCCCTAATTGGGGAACGTATTAAATTTCCCTGGCTGCCTAAATTTATCCGAGAAGCCCGCCATGAAAAACCCACTGACAAACGATTCATTTACCTTTGGAAAAAGTTTGGTGTTTTTGGAGTGACCTTCCTGACACCAGTACTCTTTACTCCCATCGGAGGGACGATATTGGTAACCGCCATGGGTAGTCCCAAGGGCAAAATCATTATTTATATGTTATTCAGTGCCGTGTTTTGGTCTATTGCCCTCAGTAAAATCGCCGAGGTTATTGTGTAGCGTCGTCATCTGGAAGTATCTCAATATCATTTATCAGAATAGTACTAGCAATACGTTGACCTGTGGGGGTTGCGGCCAGTCCACCTAAAGCGGTTTCCTTATAGCGGTCTTCCATACTTTGTCCAACTTCTCCCAGTGCTGATACACATTCGTCTACCGGAATCACTCCGCTAACATTGGCAATAGCCATTTGAGCAGAAGCATAAGCAATTGCAGCTGCACTGGCATTTCTTACCACACAAGGCACCTCTACCAATCCCGCGACTGGATCGCACACCAGTCCTAGCATACACTGGATGGTTATACCTACAGCATTAAACACCTGGTCTATGGAGCCTCCCAACGCATATACAATGGCACCTGCTGCCATAGCGCCAGCACTCCCGGTTTCAGCCTGGCAGCCACCTACTGCTCCTGCCAAAGAAGCATTGCGTTCAATGATCAGGGCAATACCCGCACTCACCAATAAGCATTCCAGGATCTTGGTATCATCCAGTTGATGAATTTCCTGCAGGGTCACCATAGTGCCTGGCAGAATCCCGGAGGCTCCGGCAGTGGGAGCTGCCACTACTCTTCCCATGCAGGAGTTGACTTCCTTTGCCGCTAAGGCCCTGGCCACTAATTTTTGAAAATCCGGGGATAAAACGGAAGTGGCGTGGTGAAATACTTTTTTGCCACCGTTTTCAATCATACCCGATCTAGAGCTCATTTCCTCCTGAAGTCCTGTATGCACGGCCTCTTTCATGACGCCGTAGGCTTTCGCCAGGCCTTCCCAGATTTCACTTTCGATCCGTCCTTTTTGTTCGCACTCGTAAGCCACCACTGGTTGGAATAGGGAAAGCCCGTGTTCTTCACAATAGGTTTTCCAGCTCTTAAAATCATCGAAAAGCAGACCCATAGCATTAATCTTGTTCATTTAAAGATAAGCAAATAATAGTAATTCAAATTCTGTTTATCTTTGGCCCATGAAATTGCAAAATGATCTTTTGATCCGAGCCGCTAAGGGTGAGTATGTAGAACGAACACCGGTTTGGCTAATGCGCCAAGCGGGCCGTATCTTACCCGAGTATCGGGCTATTAGAAACCAAATGAAGAGCTTTCTTGAATTGGTGCAGACTCCGCAACTGGCGGCTGAAGTCACTATACAACCAGTGGATATTCTGCAGGTGGACGCCGCCATAATTTTTTCGGATATTTTGGTGGTCCCGGAAGCCATGGGGCTACCCTACGAAATGCTTGAAAAGAAAGGGCCTTACTTCCCTCGTACTGTTGCCAGCGTTCAAGACGTGCAGGGATTGAGAGTGGCCCAGCCTGATCAGGACATGCCCTATGTGATGGAAGCCATATCATTGGTAAAGGAACAATTGCAGGGCAGGGTACCGCTGATTGGTTTTGCAGGTGCACCCTGGACGGTATTTAGTTATATGGTGGAAGGGTCGGGTAGTAAAACCTTTTCCAAGGCCAGGCGCATGTTGTATCAGGAAGAACAAATGGCCCATGCTTTATTGCAAAAGATCGCCGACAGCACCATAGCTTATTTAAAGGCTCAAATTAATGCTGGGGCGGATCTGATACAGATCTTTGATTCCTGGGCGGGTGTACTGCCGAAGGATCACTATTTGAAATTCTCTTATCCCTACATCCGGCAAATATGCCAATCTATCGATGAAGTTCCGGTTACGGTATTTGCCAAAGGAGCCTTTTTTGCCTTGGAAGAAATGGGAAAATTACCCTGTGATACTATCGGGCTGGATTGGAACATGGATGTTGCAAGGTCCAGGCAACTTGTGGGAGAGGGTAAGACTCTTCAGGGCAATCTGGATCCCTGCGCGTTATTCGGAAATCAAACGGATATTATTAAACAGACGGAGGATATGCTACAGGCTTTCGGCCCCGGTCGGCATATAGCGAATTTAGGTCATGGCGTATATCCAGACACTTCAGTGGATGCCGTAAAGTGTTTCGTGGACACTGTTAAGGAATTTCGTCACTAAGCAAGCTTGGACAGTACTTCCTTTATCTTTGCGATGGCCTTACGTAAGTTCTCCTCGGAGGCAGCGTAACTTAATCTCACACAATTTGGAGCGCCAAAGGCGGAACCGGTGACCAGGGCCACGTGGGCTTCATCCAATAAGTACATACAAAAATCGTCGGAGTTACTAATGGTAGTCTGACCGTCGGTCTTCCCAAAATAGGCACTGATATCCGGAAAGAAATAGAAAGCCCCTTCGGGCAAGTTGGTTTTTATCCCCGGTATCTCCTGCAATAACTCATACACCAGGTCTCTTCTGCGAAGATATTCCTCAGCCATGGCATGAGTGGGGCCCAGATCTTCAGTAAGAGCAGTGAGTGCTGCCCTTTGGGCTATGGAACAGTTTGCCGAAGTGATTTGACCTTGCATTTTAGAACAGGCCTTAGCGATCCACTGGGGAGCTGCAATGTAACCTACCCTCCACCCCGTCATGGCAAATCCTTTGGCGAAGCCGTTTACGGTGATGGTGCGATCATACATTTCAGGAAAAGAAGCCAGACTCACATGTTCGCCGGTGTAGTTAATAAATTCATATATTTCGTCGGCGATCACATAGACCTGAGGATGATCGGCCAGTACGTTGGCAATAGCTTGCATCTCCTCTCTGTTGAACACACCTCCGGTGGGATTAGAGGGAGAGGAATATATTACCGCTTTGGTCTTCGGGGTAATGGCAGCCTTCAGTTGAGCAGCGGTGGCTTTGAACTGGTTCTCGATAGTGCCTTCGATAAATACCGGCTTACCTTCAGCTAATTGGATTATAGCTTCATAGCTGACCCAAAATGGTGAAAATACGATCACTTCATCTCCGGGGTTCACCAAGCTGAACATAGTATTGGCAATGGACTGCTTGGCTCCATTGGAAACCACGATCTGGTCCGGAGTATAATTGATATGGTTATCCCGGGATAGCTTATTGCAGATGGCTTGTCTCAGATCCAAATAGCCGTTTACCGGAGGATAGCTAAAATAACTCCCCTCGTCAATAGCTTTTTTTGCCCCTTCACAGATATGAGTGGGCGTTTTAAAATCCGGTTCTCCTAAACTCAGAGCGATCACGTCTATGCCTTTTGCCCGGTATTCTCTGGCTTTGGCAGCCATGGCCAAAGTTGCGGATTCTGCAAGACTGCTGATGCGCTGTGATACCGGTTGTGGGGAAGCAATAGTGGAGTTCATATTTTCTGATTATCAAATTATATCAAAAGTAAATATTCGAGATTTGACATACCAGTAAATTGCTGACTTTGAAATAAGAGCACTGAAATTTATAAAGCTGATAATTTGCAAGCCGCTAATGGATGCCAATATAATAAAATCCCAATCTTAGTTATCCACCTGATAAGCCCTGCGGCGCAGGATGCTGCGGCCCAGGGTAATTTCGTCAGTGTACTCCAACTCTCCTCCAATTGGTACTCCCCGGGCGATGGCACTCAGTTTTAGAGAGAAGGGCTGTAGCTTTTTGGTCATATAAAATGCTGTCGTATCACCCTCCATGGTAGGGCTCAAAGCCAGGATTATTTCTTCTACCGGGGCGGTGGATTGGGCCACCCTATTTACTAGGGATTCAATATTCAGATCCTCCGGACCTATGCCGTCAATAGGTGAAATAATGCCACCGAGTACATGATAAAGGCCGTGGTATTGACCGGTATTTTCAATGGCAATTACGTCAGGAAGATCTTCCACTACACAAATTAATTGAGCATCCCTCTTAGGACTATTACATATGTTGCATAGCTCACCATCGGATACATTATGGCAGTTCCGACAATACTGTATTTTATGGCGTAGATCACTTAAACTTTGGACCAAGCTGTCGGTGCGTCCGGCATCATTTTTCAGAAGGTGGAGGACCAAGCGCAGGGCAGTTTTTTTACCAATTCCGGGAAGTTT
>JAOTYN010000095.1 GCA_029861825.1 Cyclobacteriaceae bacterium | reverse complement strand
CGGCAGACATGCCGCCTCCTACCAGCTCCGCATAAATTTTGGCTCCTCGGGCTTTCGCATGTTCATATTCTTCCAATATCAAGGCGCCAGCTCCTTCGCCCAAGACAAAACCGTCACGGTCTTTATCGAAAGGCCGCGATGCGGTGGCTGGATCCTCATTCCTTTCAGAAAGTGCCTTCATGGCATTGAATCCCCCGATTCCCGCCTGGGTGACTGCGGCCTCGGACCCACCGGAAACAATGATATCCGTTCGGCCGGTACGTATATAGGTAAAAGCATCGATCAGGGCATTAGTGGCGGATGCGCAGGCCGAGACTGTTACGAAATTAGGCCCTCTGAATTGGTACTTTATAGAAATATACCCGGCACTTATGTCCGCGATCATTTTAGGAATAAAGAAAGGGTTGAACCGTGGGGTACCATCGCCCAAAGTGAATCCCGTTACCTCATCCTGAAATGTTCGCAATCCTCCAATGCCTGAACCCCAGATGACTCCTGCACGATCTTTGTCAATAGCTTCCAGGTCCAATCCGGAGTCGGTCATGGCCTCTTGAGCGGCTACCATCGCATATTGTGTAAAGGGATCCATCTTTCGGGATTCCTTTCGATCCAGGAACTCGGTAGGATCGAAACCTTTAACTTCACAGGCAAAACGTGTTTTGAATTTCTCGGCATCGAACCGGGTAATAGGTGCAGCGCCACTCACCCCTTTAGACAAGTTTGTCCAGTATTCCTGGACATTATTACCTATTGGAGTAAGGGCTCCTAGTCCTGTTATTACAACGCGTTTTAGCTGCATTAAAAATTATTTGAAGGATTTAGGTTGAGACCTAAATTTAGTTTACGTTTTCTTCTAAGTAAGAAATAGCTTGGCCAACTGTAGCAATATTTTCGGCCTGGTCGTCGGGAATGGAAATGTTAAATTCTTTTTCAAACTCCATGATCAACTCCACGGTATCCAAGGAATCTGCACCAAGATCGTTGGTGAAGCTAGCCTCTGGAGTAACCTCCGATTCTTCCACCCCAAGCTTGTCGATAATAATTCCTTTAACTTTTTGTGCTATATCAGACATTTTTTAAAATATTTAGTGAAATACACTGCAAAGAAATACATTTAATACCATATTGTCAAACTATTTCAAGAAACTTCAATTACCTCGAAATCGCCCAATAAAGTGCCTATTAACGGATAAATTTTGTTACTTTTAGAGCCCAACAGACCGGGGTTGATGAAGAAAAACAAACTAGTTGCCAGAATCGATTTTGATTTGTCATTATTGGCCATCGTATCGCAGCTAAAAGAGTACAAAATGGCCTGGCATTTGAATGAAGAATTAGGAATAAACTTGGTCAAACAGCCGGACGAAATTTTTGAATTTCTTGATGATATTAAACTCTTCATCAGTAATTATAAATACCAAACTGAACACCGCATCATTCGTTTATTAGTAAACCGGTCTTTAGAGGAGAGCACTTCTGCCAAACAACACTTAATCCCGGAGTTAAAACAATTCGATTACCTGATGCTAATGGAAGGTGCAGAGCACAATCCAGACGCGTTTCAGATTCGCAATCGGTTGAGAGCCCTTCAGGGAATTCAACTGGTTAATGTGGTGGAAATCGATCAGTTAAAGTCAAAGGAGAATCTAATATTTTAGTATATGGGTACCGAGATACTATTTAATAAAACCAAAATGGTGGCAACTGTAGGTCCGGGCAGTCGCAGTAAAGAGATGCTGAAAGCCCTGATCATGGCGGGAGTGGACGTGTTCAGGCTTAATTTTTCCCACGGGAGCCACGAAGATCATCAACAGGTTTTGGATCACATTCGGAATCTGAATGATGAGCTTAGCACTCATATTTGCATCCTGCAGGACCTTCAAGGCCCCAAAATACGTATTGGCGAAGTGGAGAACGGTGAAGTACAACTGGAGGAGGGAGCCGAACTCACTATTACTGTTGACAGCATCCTGGGGAGTGCCCAAAGAGTAAGCACCACTTATCAGTCATTACCCAGAGACGTACAAGTCGATGACATTATTCTTATTGATGACGGGAAAATTGAAGTTATCGTAAAGAGTTTCACCGATAAGGACGTCATTACCCAAGTAGTACACGGAGGACCCCTAAAATCTCGCAAAGGCATAAATCTGCCTAGTACCACAGTGAGTGCTCCTTCTATGACCGAGAAAGATGAACAGGACCTGCAGTTTGCTCTTAAGAATGATGTGGAATGGGTGGCGTTGTCTTTTGTGCGTTCCGCCAAGGATGTAGAATACTTAAAAGACATCATCAGTGCTGCCGGTAAGAATACCAGCGTGATTGCCAAAATTGAAAAGCCTCAGGCATTAAGGGAAATCGACGATATAATTGCGGTTTCCGACGGCCTCATGGTGGCCCGCGGTGATTTGGGGGTAGAAACCCTTATGGAAGATGTGCCTATGGTGCAGAAAATGATTGTCTCCAAATGCAACAAGCAGTTCAAGCCGGTGATCATAGCCACTCAGATGATGGAAAGTATGATCGAAAGTCCCAGACCTACCCGGGCTGAGACCAACGATATTGCCAATTCCATTATTGACGGCGCTGATGCCTTAATGTTGTCAGCGGAAACAGCAGTAGGAAAATATCCCCTGCAAGTAGTACGAAGCATGTCCAAGACTATCCAGTCAGTTGAGAAAACCGCTGATATATATTTCAAACACCGCAAATTGGATTCCAAGGACAGTAATTTTTACAACAACAATGTCGTCCTTTCTGCTTGCCGGTTGGGTAGGGATACCGGGGCAATAGCGATAACCGGTATGACCTTTTCCGGGTACACCGCCTACCGCCTGGCAGGTAACCGGCCCAAAGCCCATATTTTTATTTTTACCGCCAATCGCCGTCTGCTCAACACTCTGAACCTGGTTTGGGGGGTAAGAAGCTTCTACTACAATAATATGGAAAGTACTGATGTTACTTTTGCCGATGTGGAGCGCATGTTAAAGGAAAAGGGTTGGTTAAATAAAGGTGATGTGATTATCAATACTGCTTCTATGCCCATAAAAGGCAAATTCCAAACCAACGCTCTAAAAATTGCCATTGCAGAATAACTAGGGTTTTGGCTCTACCAGTATTACCTTCTCTTTCTCCACCACTACCTGGCCGGGAGCAGCTCCTTTAGGTTTTCGAACGTGTTTCTTAGGGGTGTAGGCCACCGGGCAAAGGTTGTCCTGCTTGCGTTTACTATAATAGGCGGCCAATTGCGCTGCTCTTTCAATTACCGGTTCTGGAATAGGCCTGCCTGCTTGATGCTTTACTACCACATGCGATCCTTTTACATCCTTGGCATGCATCCAAAGATCGTCTTTATGGGCATGGTGCTGAGTCAGCAAGTCGTTGTTGGCGGCGTTTTTGCCCACCAGAATACTAAAGTCCTGGAATTGAAATACTTTAAAAAGGTCTTCGGTCTGTGGTTGCCGCTGCTCCTTTATTAAACGGTGTTCTTTGACATAGGCCCTTAATTCTTTCAATGAATCACAGTTTTCCAGAAAAGACAAATGACTATTTACAGCTTCCAGCTCAGCGGTTTTTTGTTGCAGATTGGCCTCCAGCACCTTCCATTCTTTTTTCTGGTTTTTGGATTTCCGATAGTAGCGTTCAGCGTTCTTTTGGGGAGATAATTGAGACTTAAGTGGAATGGTGACACTTTCATTGGTATCGAAGTGGGGCAAGTCAATGCTGGTAGCTCCTTCTGGGATTTGATGCATATATGCCATGATCATATCACCCTGTACCTGCAGGGGGACTTGATCGGTGATTTGTTGTTCTCTGGTATGCAGTCGCTTGAGATAGGCCTTATTTCTTTTCAACGTTGCTCTCAGAGGGCGAATAGCGGCCTTTTTTTCCCTTAAAAGCGTCTGACTGGTTATAAAGTCTACATAGAAGGTATTTAACCCTCTAATGAGATCTGCAGTTTTAAAGTAGTATTCGCCCCGATCAAATAATCTCAATTCGGGCAGGCCATTGCTCCTGTTCAGATAAACAATGGGGTTCTCTAGTTCCTTGAGGACTTCCATTAACAGCCCCCATTGTTCTTCGCGGCTTTTTTTTTCGTAGTCCTGGGACTGCAAGTACCTGCGTAATGGAGCCCCTAGTGTGGGCATAAAGGTCCGAAGGTCACCTTGTAAATGCGAGAAGTGCTCTTTGCTCAAATCCAAATGCTGGTGCAGTTGTTCGGGCACCATGTTAAGATCCTCTTTCAGCTTCTTCTTGAACAGCATTGCAGGTTTTTGGTTATGACAAAGTATAATATTGGCTTTGCCTTCAAACATTTTAAAGAGCAACAGAAATGAATCGGACATCTGCACTGCTAAACAGCGCTCGTGAAGATAGCAGAACACCTCTTGAATTGTTAAATTAATCAACTCCGGGAAAAGGTCAACAGTGTTTTTACGGGCCCTTTGGAGTTGATTGGGAAATCTTAACATACTAAGGTCACTTCTGAGCAGGGCGTGTATATAGAACTCCTGAGTACCCTTAAGGATCCCGAAAATGATTTCATCTTTATCCTGGCTATAGCACTCCACAATTACTCCGCCTCGCAGCAATTGAGTCAGTTGTTCACCTAGGGGTCTTAAAATAAAATAATTGTTATGCACTAAATGTCGAGGGTTAGACCATCATAAGCTAATTCTACGTGCTCAGGCAAAGATTCCTGGATCTCCTCATGTAACCCTAAACGGTGGCTGATATGGGTAAAGTACGCTTTCTGAGGTTTCAGTTCTTCAACCATGGCCAATGCTTCTTCCAGATTATAATGAGAAATATGAGGATCGATCTGTAGCGCGTTCAAGACCAGTATCTGTGAGCCTTTGATTTTCTCTTTTTCCGATTCTTCGATATGATTGGCATCAGTAATATAGGTGAAATCACCGATTCGAAATCCTAACACGGGTAGTTTATAATGCATGACCTCAATTGGAATGAATTCCAGAGGGCCTAGTGAAAAGGGTTGGTTATTGATGGGAAATAATTGAACCTTGGGAATGCCGGGATATTGCTGCGGTTGGAAAATGTACGGGAACTCTCTTTTCAAATGGGTGATGACTCTATCTGTAGCATAAATGGGCATATCGGTTTTTTGCCGAAAATTAAAAGGGCGGATATCGTCCAGCCCCGCTACATGGTCCTTGTGTTCGTGGGTAAACACTACCGCGTCTAACCTCTTTACTCCGGCAGCCAGGATCTGTTGTCTAAAGTCAGGCCCGGTATCAATAACTACACTATAGTCGTCCTGATTAATATGGATAGAGGCTCTTAATCTCTTGTCCCGGAAATCAAGTGATTGACATACTTGACAATTACAGGCGATTACTGGGATTCCCTGTGAGGTACCGCTTCCAAGAAATGAAATTCTCAAAGTTGTATTTCAGTTTGCAGTAAACTCAGATAGAGCTTCTGGTTTTTCTCGCTCAATGGGGTAGGGTCTATTTGAATGCTTTTCAAGATATCGATCAGACAGTTAATTTTTCCCTCTACCGTGTAATACTTATTAACTACAGCAATTTTGTGATCTTTTAGAAGGCAGTAACCAGACTTAAAGGATCCTTTTTCATAGCGAAGTTGATATTCTGTCTCACTGAAAAGATCCTCCAGTTTATTGAGAAAGTGTTTGGTGTACCTTACTTCCATGCAGAGCTAATCTTGGGTATACTTTTTTACAGTTTCTACTAAGGTGTCGAAATTAAGCGGTTTGGGTAGGTAATCATTGATTCCGGCATCTTTAAATTCATCAATAGAGTAGTTTTGGGCGTTTCCTGTGATGGCGATGATAGGAATTTGAGCTTTCTGCGGATCTGATAACGTGCGTACGTTTCGAGAACACTCCATTCCATCCATTACCGGCATATTGATGTCCATAAGGATGATATCGAAATAATCCTTTTGTAGTGCGTCAAGAACCTGTTGTCCATTTTTTACTGAAAATATTTCGTAATTCTGCATTTGCAGGATCTTTTTGGTGAGGTTTTGAATCACCGAACTATCCTCCGCTACTAATACTTTTTTGGGCATTTATTTTAATGTTTAGGTCTATAAATTTAGAATTTCCAGGTAATTATCTTGAAATTCTATAAAAAAACTACGCAATTCCGAAAGGTCCTGCTTTACCTGTGTGTAGTCTTCTTGTTTCAAATCAGCTTCAATTTTCTTGGCTAAACCAGCTACCTTTTCAACTCCTAAGGTGCCCGCATTTCCTTTTAAGGTATGTAAATTAGTTAAAATATTTTGGTAGTCCTGGCTTTTCAATGATTCCTCACAGCTGTGGATTTGTTCGGCGGTCTCATTTTCGAAATCCACCAAAATGTCCTTAACCATTTCAGGACCACTGTATTTTGAAAGCTGATCGATAATCTCCTGTTTGACAATGTGGGTGCTGTCTTCTATGGTAATAGCGGTGTCTATCTTCTCCCCGCTGCCATTCACCCAGCGTTTTACTTTATTGATCAGATTAGCTCCTTTTATGGGTTTGGCCAGATAATCGTCCATGCCTTGACTTAAAAATCGCTCGCGGTCAGGACCCATACTGTAAGCCGTCATGGCTACAATTGGCGGCAACTGACTCAGATTCATACTCTTTAGCTTTTTGGTGGCGGTTACCCCGTCCATTTCCGGCATCTGGATATCCATAAATATGATATCATAGTTTTTTTTCTCTACTAGGGCTATGGCCTCGTGACCGTTAGTGGCCAGATCGACCAGACACCCGGAGGCTTTCAAAATTTCCCCGGCCACCTGTCGGTTTATCTGATTGTCGTCTACTAGCAGTACTTTGGGTTTTGATTCAGAGAAAACATTTACGGTGATCTCGTCCTTCTCCTGTATCTGTTGTTCTACTGCTTTTTTAGTGGTTTCTGTAGCCTCAAAGGTAAACCAGAAAGTACTTCCCAGATTGGGAGTACTGTACACTCCAATATTGCCATTCATTAATTGGCATAGTTCCTTGGAAATACGCAGACCTAATCCAGTGCCCCCAAATGACTTGGTAGAGGAGTCATCGATCTGGCTGAAACTTTTAAACAGGCTGCTGAGATTTTCCTTAGCGATGCCAATTCCAGTATCCCTAACCTCGACTTTAATCACATGGGTCTTGTCATATTTGAACTGAGGTTTCATGCTGAGGTGTACACTGCCACCATCCTTAGTAAATTTAATAGCATTACTCAGCAGATTTGATATAATCTGCATGAGCCTGGTTTCATCAATGATCACATATTCCGGCAACCGGGGATTGATATAATAGGCCAGGTTGATCTTGTGGGCGGTGGCTTGCTGAGAAAACATGGCGTAAAGCTTACCAATAACCTGTCTTAGTTCTACCGGGGAGGTGCGTAAAGTCATTTTACCGGCTTCGATCTTGGAAAGATCCAGGATGTCGTTGAGGATTTCCAGAAGGACTTCCGACGATTTTTTAATGGTTTCCAGGTATTCGGATTGTTCCCCCTTCAAGGAGGTGGTACTTAGCAGGTCAACCATACCGACAATTCCGTTCATGGGAGTCCTGATCTCATGGCTCATATTGGCCAGGAATTGGTCTTTTATCTTCAGGGATCGTTCAGCTAGTTCTTTGGCATGGACCAGTTGATCGTTGGTCTCCTTCAATTGCGTAATGTCCCGGACTACTCCCTCTATTTCCAACGCTCCCTCGTTACCGATCTTAAGACGTACATTACAAATACACTGCATAATATTACCGTCCCTACGTACCAGTGAAGCTTCAAAGTTACGCACACTCTTATTTTTTACCAGCTGCCGGATCAGATCTTTGGTTTTTGGGGTGTAGAGGTAGTAATTGGTAATATTTTTTTCCAACACTTCAAATTGCTCATAACCCGTCATTTCCAGAATGGAGGGGCTTACCATCAGAATAGATCCCTGTAAGTCACATTTGAAGTAAAGGTCCTGGAACGATTCAAATATATTCCGGAACTTTTCCTCACTCTCCCTGAGGGCCAGCCCCGATCGTTTCTTATCGGTAATGTCGTGCGCTATGCCAGATACCTCTTTTACAGATCCGTCGGCCTGGTATATGGGGTTTAGAAAAATATCCAACCAGATCTCATTCCCGAACTCGCCTTTAAATCGCGTTTCGAAATGAAGGGAATTGCCGGCAAATACCTGCTGGTATTTCTGGACCCAAAAGTGATTATTGCTTTGGCGGGTAGGCAGATTGGTGCTGATATTGAATTGTTCATTGGGCTTGGGCCGCGCTCCCAGGTACTTGAAGATGATGTTGGAATAGTTCTGATTGAACGAGGTGAACTCATAGTTGCGGTTTATGGACCATATTAGGTGAGAGCTGCTCTCAAAGATGGCATTAAGGCGAGCCGTTTGGTTGTTGACTTTTTCTTCCGTTCGTTTGCGGTCGATGGCCAAAGCGATCTGTCCGGACATAAAATCCAGCATCTCCAGATCCGTACGGTCAAAAGGTGATGTCTGTTTATAAGACATGATCGCGATCAAGCCTATGGTTCGTTGCTCCAATTTAAGTGGTGCTCCCAGCCATACGCTCGGCAGATCCTCCATAGCCGGCAGTATGCCCTGCTTAATCAGGCTTTCAAAATCCTTGAGCTTTACCATGAAGGAGCGATTTTCCCTTAAGGCATATTCAGTGATCATCCTTTCCGGACCCTCGCCGGAGTAGTGTTGGATCTCATTATTCAGTACGAAAAAGGGAAATACCAGCTCATCATTTTCAAAGATGGCGAAATAGAAATTTTTGGCATCCAGAAAATTATTCAGCTCACTGTGGATGTTCTTGTAAAGTTCTGCAAAATTTGTGCTTAAGTTGGTTTGGTTGGCAATGCTGTAGTAAAGATTCCGAATTTTCTCTGTGCGCAGACGGTCCGTGATATCGTGAAAAATGGTACGGAATTCTATGGGACTGCCATTCTCAAAGCTACAGTTCACATTTCCGGAAAGGAATATATTCTGCTGATCTTTAGAAACGATAACGGTTTCTAATTTGCTGGAACCTTCGGCCATGGCCAAATGCTTCAGGAAATTTTCAGTGTGAATACGATAATCGGGGTGCACAATATCGAAAAACCTCAAATTCACCAGCTCCTCATCGCTGTACCCGATTTTGTTTTTCCAGGATTCGTTCACGAATTTAAATTCCCCGTCGATGGTAAATACCTGAATAAGGTCGTGGGCATTGTCAAATAATTCCTGCAGCCTTGAGTTGGACCTCTTCAATGCCTTGGCAACCCGGTTTTTCTCCGTAACATCTTCGGCTACCAGGGTAATGCCGCTTTGAGGATCGTAAGGATTGTTGAGAATGATAGTCACATACCTTATATAGATCCACTTATTATTTTTGTCCCAGATTCGGTCCTGCATGTCTTTGGGGTACTCCCCTTCTTCCAGCAATTGGGAATATGCTGAGATGTACATACTCTTTTTATCTCTGGGGATAAAAAGGTCAAAGGCGTTTTTGCCCATCATCTCTTCTTCTCGATATCCAGTTGCCAGACATAAGGCTTCATTGCAGAATAGTATCTTTCCATCTACGCTGGTGGTGATGGCTAAGAAGTTAGCTTTGCGCAAAGAGTTCTGGATCTTAGCCAGCGATTCCTGATGTACCCTTTCAGCGGTGAGCTTCTCCTGATTTAACCTCTTGTCGGTGATATCCTGAGTAGTGACAATATATCCCAGGTACTGTCCTCTGTCGTCAATACGAGGCTCGGCAGTATCCAACACCCAGCGGTAACGACCTTCTGCATTTAAGATTCGATAGGTGCATTCATAGTTGAGGCGCTCCTGACGTCGATGTTGGATCAGTGTTAAAGCTTGTTCCTGGTCTTCCGGGTGTATGTCCTCCTGCCAGGTTCCTTTAAGTTCTTCGTCCAAAGTTTTACCTCTGAAATCCAACCAGCGTTTGCTGCAGAAGTACAGCTGATCTTTCTCACTATACATGCGCATCATGATGGGACTGTAGTTGGCCAGGGTCCGGAAGCTCTGTTCAACCTTGAGATTGCTCAGTTCAGTCATTACTTTGCGCAATCTTTTAATTTCCTGTATCAGGGTGTCTCTATCGGCTTGTTCAAGTCTCATTGCTGCGCCTACTGCTGCGGTTACCGCTTACTTTGCTATAAAATAGTATTTAACAAGTAGTGAACGAAGGTCTCTAGCTTAAATTTACCATATATTTACCTCAAAACCACAAATATATGCCGGAGCCTGAATCCGTCAAAACATTGGTAGTAATAGCCGGTCCAACTGCTGTGGGCAAGACTGACGTTACCCTTGAACTGGCTCAGTATTTGAACTGTCCCATATTATCGGCCGATGCCCGACAATGCTATCGGGAGCTAGGGATAGCTACCGCTAAGCCTACTGAAGAGCAACTGGATCTGGTGCCTCATCATTTCATAAACTCCCACAGCATTTTTACTGCAATTACTGCTGCTCAATACGAGCGATACGCTTTGGAAGTTCTTGAAGAGGTCTTTCAAACAAACTCCTTTTGCATCCTCACTGGAGGATCGGGCCTCTACATAAAAGCTGTATGCGAGGGATTGGATAGTATTCCGGAAACGCCACCTGATATAAAGCGAGTACTGACGCAGCAATGGCAGGAAATGGGATTAGAACCTTTGCTGGAAAAACTCAAAAAGCTGGATGAGATCTATTACAGCAAGGTTGACAAGTCCAATCCCCGACGGGTGATCAGGGCTTTGGAAGTGGCGCTCACCACAGGGAAACCCTTCAGCTCATTTCTTAGCTCATTTCACCTGGGTGAGCCCCAGCCAAGACAATTTAAAATAGTTAAGATCGGTCTGAATCGGGAGCGGGAGGAACTTTATGAGCGTATCGATCAGCGCATGGACCAAATGATTGCTCGAGGGCTGTTCAAAGAGGCTCAAAAACTCATGAACTATGAGGATCTGGTACCCTTACAAACAGTGGGATATCAAGAGGTA
>JAOTYN010000094.1 GCA_029861825.1 Cyclobacteriaceae bacterium | reverse complement strand
CATTGAAGGCTTTGCTGCGCTCTACCGGGCAACAGATGAGGATCATGTTTTAAAACTTGGAGAAAAATGTGTTGACTATGTAACCTTTACCCAGGCTTGCTGGGATCCACATTTTATTTACACTGCTTTTCCCTTTGGAGGATTTTCAGTCGACAATGCAGATAATGCTACATTCCTGGATGCAAGACAAGCTGAGATGGTGAGGCCTTTTATTTGGTATGGTATGCAGTTGTCAAGGCAAGACCTCATAGAAAGAGGTGTGGCAGCCGCCCGATCATCGGTAGTCCTAATCAATCATCCGAGACATAAGTCAAATAATATCTATCGCCACACAAATATTTATCCCTATGGCTTAGGGCCGGAAAATATTGACCATGAAGCACACCCCCAATCTGCAATGCGTACACATCCAAGCTGGGGTGAAGGTTCAGGTGTATTTACCGGTTTGGCAGAAGCCGGAAGAGGGCTTGGTGGCATATATGTCGATTTTGAGAAGAACTTAAATGTAGGAGTGGACGGATTACGTATCGAGTCTGCAAACCGTGAAGGAAACGAGATCCACTTGAAGATTGTAAGTATGTTGGCCTTGCTTGATGAGCCGTGGGATAAAGAGTTTTCAACTGAACTTAAAATAGTGGGTTTGAGCGAAGGCGATTATAAGGTCATCTTAAATGACGTTTATGTAGGGGATATTTCTATTGAGAAGGGCCAAAAACACTGGATTAATATTCAACCCGATGGTGAAATTAAAATCTTAACAGGACAGAGTTCATGAAACACTTGTCTTATTATCTAATATGCTGTCTGATATTTGGAAGTTCAAGAGCTGAAAGTCAGCAGATCGAAAGATCTGTATACTCGTTTACTGATGATGGCACCGAATGTATAGTGCATGAGGATGCACTGGTCAGGCCCTGGCTCAATCGTCTGGGCAATGATGAATTTTTTACCTGGGTTACCCACAACGGCTATATTGAAAGCTTTCTGATAGATCCGGGGATCAATGGGTTGGTCAATCCCCAATCAGTATCAGGCCACTTTTACCTGAGAGACAACTCCTCCGGAGAATTCACACTAATCAATGAATCTGAGGATACCGACAATTGGCAGGCTACCATTGGGTTAGGCTATAATCGAGTGCGAAAGAAAGCACTTGATTTGGAAACTGAGCTGACCTATTTCATCCCAAGAAATGATAATCTCCTGGTTGTAATAGCGGAGATAAAAAACAACAGCTCTGAGCAAAAGGATATTTCTGTTTTTGGTCAGGTAGAATGGAGCATAGGCGACGCTACTAAAAAAGATGTACATCCCAGTGATGGATTAGGAGGAAGCCAACTTAACCTTTACAAGAAAGTTTCCATGGATGATAATATTATGTATGCTGAAACCAACAACTGGCGCAGCACTGCTAATGCCATTCCCTGGCCTTATGTCGGTTATTTTACTACAAACGAAACAGTCTCTTCGTTCGAGACTTCATCAGTGAAATTCTTTGGTAATAAGCAAAGTTGGTATAAGCCTGGAGCAGTGATAGAGGGAAAGTGTACAAACTCTTCTTTTCATAGTTATGATGAATATCCCTTTGGTGTCTTGCAGTCACAAATTAGCTTGAAGCCTGCGGAATCAAAAAAGATAGTATACTTATTGGGAATGGAAAGAAATCGAAAAACAGTAAAAGCGGTAATTAATAACTATTCGGATATAACATATACGGAAGGGCAGCTCAAATCAACTATTGAGTACTATCGAAATTTTTTGAAGAACACAATCACTATCAATACCCCGGACAAAGCTAATGACCGTATTATTAACATCTGGTCACAATATCATTGGAGGCAGTCTTTAAAAAAAGACCTGGATACTGGTAGCCATGGGTCAGGATTCTGGACCTACGGCATAGAAGGATCCAACTTATGGTTACATCCTGAGGTTGCCCTGGTAGGGTTAGATGTGGAAATCGTAAAAAATGGATTGATTGATATTTTGTTACGTAATCAGATTTCTGATTCGAAAAACACCAATATTTTTATGGGTCCTTCGGCTATGCTTGATGAAGACATTGACCTTACATGGCCTCCGGAAGAGATAGAGCAAGGACGTTCCGTACCACATCATCATTGGATCTACGTTTTCTCCCTTAATTTATATTACTATTTAATTGAAACCGGGGATCTGGACTTTCTCAATGAGCAGGTTCCTTATATTGATGGCCCCACCGGCACGGTTTGGGATCACATAAGAACCGGCTTGGACGTATCTACACAAGTGATAAATGACCGTGGGCTTGCCATCATACCTAAGGGAACTGGTGATTGGATGGACGAGTTTACCAAAATTAGTAAAGAAGGAAATGCTGAGAGTGTGATGTTGGCTGCCCAGGTTGCTTATATACTGAAAGGCTTTGCCACCATAGCACAGGCTATAGGTGAAAATGAAGATTACAATCGATGGATGACTTTCTATCAAAAAATAAGTGAAGGTATTAATACTCATAGTTGGGATGGTGAATGGTATGTGCGTGCTTTCAGTGATCGAACAGAACCTCCCCAGGTTGTGGGTAGCCACCAAAACGAGGAAGGGAAAATCTACTTAAACAGTCAATCCTGGCCTATTCTGAGTGGTGTGTCAACCCCAGAGAGAACGAATAAAGCACTGGATGCTGTTGAAAAATATTTACTTTCCGATTATGGGCCCCTGGTATTCTGGCCTTCCTATTCAGGATATGTCGATTATATTGGCACTCAGTCCATTTATGCACCCGGGTTTAGAAATGGCAATATATATTTTAGACCAGCAGGCTGGGCAATAATGGCGGCAGCCATGAGTCGAAGAGCGGATTTGGCCAATAAGCTTTATACCAAGACCAGTCTGGCAGAGCGAAGCCGTGATATTGACCGATACCTCTTAGAGCCATATGCGTATCCGGAAAATTACATTGGCCCGGATCATTCGCGAGCCGGGGAGGGGCAATTTCATTGGTGTTTCGGGGAAGGGACAGCGTGGATGTGGTATGCTTATGTAACTCACATTTTAGGGATTAGGGCTGAATTAAAAGGATTAGTAATAGACCCGATGATTCAGAGCAGGTGGGACGGATACGAGGTAATAAAGCCATTTAGAAACGCTATCTATCATGTTCAAGTTAAAAACCCTCAACATGTTTCAAAAGGGATAAAATGGATCAAAGTGGATGGGAAAAAGATCAAAGGAAATATCATTACTCCTCATAAAGATGGCAAAACTCATGAAGTAGAAGTAATGATGGGATCAAGATAGAGCTGGATTGCATACAAATGACTAAAGTCCCATTTGAAGTAAAATAACATTGACGGCATTGTCCTAGTAAAGTAGACTTGGAAAAGTTGAACATCAATTAACAGGTAATGAAAAAATTCAAATACGAAGTTAAGATACCGTCTCTTGTTTGTCTTGCCGCTTTACTCTCTTGTGGTAACCCGGATAAAAAGGCCGAGCCATTACCACCCAATGTAATTGTCATTTTAGTTGATGACTTGGGCTACAATGATTTGGGTTGCTACAATACGAAAAATAAGAGCATTCAAACACCCAATATAGATAAGTTGGCCATGGAGGGAATACGTTTTACCGACTGGCAATCAGCAAATTCGGTCTGCGGCCCTTCAAGGGCCTCTATTCTTACCGGGCGGTATCCGCCCAGAAATGGATTCGTAGTGGTTTCACATCCATGGGAACCGCAACAGTATGAACACCTGGGACTATATCAGGATGAAGTAACCATTGCCGAATTGCTTAAACCAATGGGCTACGCCACCGCTGCCATTGGTAAATGGCACATGGGAGAGCACTATGATTATCGACCGCTACGGCATGGTTTTGATCAGTATTTTGGAGAAATGCACAATTTTGCCATCGGTAAAAAGGGTAGGATCTTTAAAGGGGACTCCTTAACCAAAGACAGCGTACATTATGAAAATATGCATCAGTTGATTACCGATGATGCCAAAAAGTTTATGAACAAAGCAAAAGAAGAAAATTCCCCCTTTTTTATGTATTTGTCTCACTACTTGGTGCACGGTCCCTGGGAGCCTAGCAAAAGATTTACCACTGAAGAAGAGTGGGATGCAAGAATGGAAAACAATGGTGGAATACACCAAACAGTTTACTCTGCAATGGTACGGGAGCTTGATTGGCATATTGGGGAAATAGTCAGTGAACTTGAGAAATTGGGCATGACAAACAATACTGTGATATTTTTTACCTCCGATAATGGTCCTTGGCTTACCGATGATAAGGTGCATTCTGCGGGGAGCGCCTGGCCCCTTAGAGGAAGTAAATTCAATACATTTGAAGGAGGCCATCGGGTACCCGGTATTGTGAAATACCCGGGACACATTCCAGCCGGACAAGTTTCTGATGAACTTGTCAGCTCAATGGATATCTTCCCAACCATAGCACATCTAGCCGGGGCAAAAATGCCAGAGAATAAGGTTGTTGATGGTAAAAATATTTGGCCATTACTGGCTAATATAAAAAATGCAAAATCGCCTCATGAGGTGCTATACAGCTATCAAGGAAAAAATTTGCAAACCATCAGAAAAGGTCCATGGAAACTACACTTGACCAGAACACCTAAATCAGTACCATTTTATGCTGGCCGAAATTGGGGGAGGGGAACCATCGATTCTTTAAACGTTCCTATGTTGTTCAACTTGGAACAAGATGTTGAGGAACAAGTAGACCTTGCGCAGGAATTTCCTGATGTAGTGATGGAATTATTACAAGAGGCGAAGGTTGCCCGCCAAGAATTAGGTGATTGGAATATGATTGGCAAGGATGAGCATGATTTGAATGGATTTCCTGGAGACATCCACGCTATCCCAGTCAGGGAGGAATAATGACTGAATCCATTAAGTTGATTAAGTAAAATCAGATATCAAAATACTGACGACAGTTCTTGATTGAAATGAAATGCCTCGGTTTTGAAACCAGCACTTAAGCCATAATAATGGTGTTGTCAAATATTCATAAGGAATTGACAGATAAGAGGTAGTAAAAAGGGCTAAAAATTTCCTTCTTATCAAAGCTATGCCAACACCATCTCCATGTAGCAGTTTGGGGAATAATTGCAGGAATCAGGAGAAAAGTGAAGCCCTTAGAATTCAGATCATTAGAAGAAACAATTATGTTTAGGATTTTCAATGTTGAGGCATTTTCCATCAGTACCTCCAAACATGGCTACTAAGGTTAAATATAAATTTTAAAATAGATGCGGAATGTTAAAACTCGGACAAGAAGACCACACCAATACACAAAAACAGCTAATCCGGAGCACAAGGTTTACGGGTAAGATCTTTAATGCAGGATCTTTAATGATTTCTTTATTTCTGTTAAATTTTACTTGGGCCTGCCAGGATAACGCCGAAATCACCGAACCATCATCTGCCATAGAAGCAGGAAATAAGATGACTCTATCAGAATGGCCGGTTTTAAAGCAATACGATGAGGATCATGTGCAACGCATTGCCATGCCGATTGGCGGTATTGGCACGGGGACGATATCTCTGACCGGACGCGGTGGACTGCGGGATTGGGAAATTATGAACCGTCCGGCCAAAGGTTTCAATCCATGGTTGGTTCCTGAATCAAGGAATCAGCGGACTCCATTTTTTGCCGTATATCTGGACGATGGAACCATGAAAACAGCCCGTTTGCTGGAAGGCCCCCTCTCTGATGCGGATTATGAAGGAAGCCAGGGGTCGGTATTAGCAAACCATGGTCTACCACGTTTCAAATCGGCTACATTTAGGACAGCTTATCCCTTTGGAGAGGCTCTATTAAGTGATCCAAGTTTGCCAATTGATGTTGAAGTGGGTGCCTTCAATCCGCTCATACCGGGAAATGTGGATGACAGCAGTATACCTATTGCTGTTTTACGTTATAAAGTCACGAATACAGGGGACAAACCGATCACCATTTCAATTGGTGGCGTGATTCAAAACTTTATCGGATATGATGGCTTTAAAGGGAAGGCCAATAAAAATGTCAATTCCTACCGCGAAGGGGCTGGAATGCGAGGGATACATTACACATCTAATGGAGTTCCTAATAACAGTGAGCAGTGGGGTACTTTGAGTCTTGTGACCACTAGCGACAAAGAGATATCATATCGCACTAGCTGGAAACCTATACAGTGGGGAAGCTCATCACTCGATTATTGGGACGATTTCACAGATGATGGCGTTTTGGAGAATCGGCCTACTATTGAAGAAGATGCCCCGATTGGCTCTTTAGCGGTAAAGACAATTTTGAACCCAGGCCAAACCGAAGACTTCGAATTTTTAATCTCCTGGCACTTTCCAAACCGGCCAGCCTGGAGTGGTGGTTGGACAAAAGAAGTTGATGCTACTGTTGGCAATTATTACACTACGCAATATGCTGATTCGTGGGATGTGTTGAAAAAGACCCAACCGCGATTAGAACAATTGGAAAATGGCACTAAGAAATTCGTAAATGCTTTTATTGAGAGTGATGTCCCTGAAGTAGTAAAAGAAGCCGCGCTTTTTAATTTGGCTCATTTACGCACCCAATTGGCTTTTCGAATAAAAGATGGTCAATTTTTGGGATGGGAAGGAAGTTTCGAGAATGAAGGGGCATGTTTTGGCTCTTGTACACATGTATGGAATTATGAGCAGACTACCGCTTTTCTGTTTGGTGAATTAGCTAAAACAATGCGAGATGTAGAGTTTGGTTACGCTACTGATGATGACGGCTTGATGAGCTTTAGGGTTTATCTGCCCTTGGAAGAACATGCCAAAGAATGGGGCCTTCCTGCCGCCGACGGGCAAATGGGCAGTATTATGCAGTTTTACCGCGAATGGCAACTCTCAGGCGATGATGAATTTCTCAAAACATACTGGCCCAAGGTTAAAAAGTCATTGGAGTTTAGTTGGATACCAGGTGGCTGGGATGCCGACAAGGATGGCGTGATGGAAGGCTCCCAGCACAATACTATGGATGTTGAGTATTTTGGCCCCAATCCACAAATGGGGTTTTGGTACCTGGGTGCCTTACGGGCATGCGAAGAAATGGCCAGTTACCAGGGTGATCAGGCATTTGCCAAAACCTGCAGGACGCTCTATGCGAAAGGTTCCCAATGGATGGACGATAACCTTTTTAATGGAGAATACTATGAGCAGGACGTTTGTCCACCGATGAAGCAAAGTAATGTTGCCCCCAGCCTAATGGTTGGGATGGGCTCTAAAGACCTTACTAAACCTGATTATCAGTTGGGTAAAGGAGTTTTGGTGGATCAATTGATTGGACAGGTGATGTCGCATATAATAGGATTGGGCTACCTGGCAGACGAAGACAATATTAAGAAAACCCACGATGCCATCATGAAATATAACTACAAGGAGTCGCTGAAAGACCACACTAATTTTATGCGCTCTTATGCCCTTGGGGAAGAAGCAGCATTGTTAATGGCAGGTTACCCGGGGGAGCGCCCAACCACCCCTTTCCCATATTTTACTGAAGTAATGACAGGATTTGAGTATACCGCAGCCATTGGTATGTTGTATGAAGGTCAGATCGACAATGGACTGAAATGTATACAAAATATAAGAAACCGGTATGATGGATTGAAGAGAAGCCCATTTAATGAAGCCGAATATGGTAACCACTATGCCAGGTCAATGATTGCTTGGGGGGGAGTCTTAGCAATTACAGGTTTTAATTATTCAGCAGTTGACAAATCTATGAATTTTAATGACAAACCAGGTAGGTACTTTTGGTCCAATGGCTATCAATATGGGAAGGTGGAAATAACAGACGGTGAAGCAACCAAATCAGTGCGTCTCAGTTCACTAAATGGGGATTTAAGCTTAGATAGTTTTGCCCTGAATGGCTATGGACAGGTAGAATTTGAAGATACGAAACGTCTTGAATCCGGACAGGTCATTGAATTTGAAGTTGAAAAGAATGAATAATGAAAATTATCCTTAGGGACAGATTAGAAAAGCCGTCATCCTATGAATGATTGTATTGGAATTTTTTTTACATTCGGATGGCTCTTCTCGCTTACAGGTTGCGCCCCCAAAAGCAATGATTCAACCTTAAGATCTAAAGCGGAACGTCTACCTAATTTTATTGTCCTTTTTACCGATGATCAGGGCTATGGGGATTTAAGTTGTTTTGGTGCCAAGCACCTAAGCACACCGAATATCGATCGACTGGCCAGTGAAGGTGCTAAACTAACCAGTTTCTATGTCGCTGCACCCGTTTGTACATCCTCCAGGGCTGCCTTAATGGTTGGAAGTTATCCCAAGCGAGTTGACCTGGCCACCGGTTCTAATTTTCTAGTACTTTTGGCCAATGATCCCAAAGGACTCCATCCAGACGAAATCACCATCGCAGAAATTCTAAATAAGCAGGGGTATGCAACGGGAATTTTCGGGAAATGGCACCTTGGTGACCAAGCTGAGTTTTTACCCACCCGACAGGGATTCGACGAATTTTTCGGTATTCTTTACAGCCACGACATCCATCCCTTTCATCCCAGACAGGAACATTTCCAGTTTCCTCCCTTGCCACTGCTAGACGGTGAAACTGTAGTGGAGATGGATCCTGATGCCGATTATTTAACAAAACGAATCACTGAGCGGGCGGTCCGATTCATAGACCAGCATAAAGAAGAGCCATTTTTTCTTTACGTTCCTCACCCCATTCCTCACCATCCGGTGCATGTTTCTCCGGAATTCATGGAAACGGTATCGGATTCCTTACAAACGCTCATTGCAATGGAAAATGGTTCAGTAAATTATTCCGTGCGCGGTAGCCTTTATCCCCAAGCAATCAGTGAAATTGATTGGTCTGTCAAACAAATTATGGAGACTTTAGTGAAGCATAAAATTGACAGTAATACGCTGATAATTTTCACCTCAGACAATGGTCCTGACGGGGGTTATGGTAGAGAGGGAATGGGTAATGCAGGTCCTTTAAGAGGTCGCAAAGGCAGCACTTTTGAGGGAGGAATGCGAGTCCCCGCCGTGGCTTGGTGGCCCGGCAAAATTCCTGCGGGATTTGAAACCGGTGAATTGCTTACTGCCATGGACTTGCTTCCTACCTTCGCCAATCTCTCAGGTGCGGATATTCCACAGGATCGTACCATCGACGGCAAAGATATTTGGCCGGTTCTTTCAGGTCAACCTGGTGCCACCTCACCCCATGATCGATTTTTTTATCATCGCTTTAATGAGCTGAGAGCTGTTCGCTCCGGGCCTTGGAAATATCATCAAATTCTTTCGAACAGTCCAAAAGACAAAAATGAGTCCCAAACCCAATCCACTGCTCTGTATAACCTGGAGACTGACCCTGGAGAAACCCAGGACCTTTCCGCCCATCATCCGGAAATTGTCGAACGACTGCTAGGCTACCTCCAAGCCTTTGAGAAAGAATTAGGGAAGGGAGACTCACTTAGTGCTGAATGCAGGCCTGCAGGCTGGGTGGATAGTCCCAGACCTTTGTCGAAGATAAATTGATTATGAAATTGATAGAAATGGACGACGTAAGTGGATTGATACCTAGGTTGTGGCCATGGGCCCTGATTCTTCTAATTTCTTGTGATATCAAACCGGTAAAAAAGGAACCCAGCGCTGCCAAGCCAAATATCATTGTAATCCTGGCAGATGATCAAGGTTATGGTGATCTTGGTAGCTATGGTTCACGGACTATTAATACTCCCAACATCGATCAGCTCGCAACAGAAGGAATTAGGTTCACGGACTTTTATGTACACCCCATTTGTTCTCCTACCCGTGCTGCTTTATTGACAGGTTGTTATGCTCCCCGCACAGGATTTGCGGACGTTCAGTTATGGGGCTCACCGTTCGGCTTACACCCCAATGAGATTACTATAGCAGAACTACTTAAAAATGAAGGGTTTGTCACTGCCTGTGTTGGCAAGTGGCACTTGGGAGAGCGAGACGCATTTGGGCCCAATCGACAGGGTTTTGACTATTTCTACGGCATTAGATTGGTAAATGGGACTCAGAAATTTGAAAATTTTGCTGTCCCTTTTTACCGTAATGACTCCCTGCTTACCATGCGTCCTGATCATTCCCGTATGACACAAGATTTTACCAAAGAAAGTTTGGAGTTCATCAGCCAAAACAAGGACACCGCATTCTTTCTCTATTTGGCCTATACCATGCCACATATTCCCATTTACCCTGGAGAGGATTTCAGAGGGAAAAGTGGGGTAAGTCTGTATGCCGATGCGGTGGAAGAGATTGACTGGTGCGTGGGTCAAATAGTAGCAAAATTGAGAGAAGAAGGATTGGATGATAATACCCTGATCATTTATGCTTCCGATAACGGTCCCTGGGCGGGACAGGGGGATCAATCCGGAAGTGCCGGAATACTAAAAGGAAGCAAAATATCTACCTGGGAAGGTGGGGTCAGGGTGCCTTGTATCATGAGATGGAAAAGTACCATACCGGCAGCTACAGTGTCCCGGGAGGTGGTAGGAATAATTGATATCGCACCTACCATTGCTGCCGTGGCCCACGCTGAGCTGCCCAATGACCGGGTAATTGACGGTAAAAATCTCCTCCCATTAATTATGGGGCAAGAGCCGGTGGAAATTCCTCATGAAGTCTATTACCACTATGCAGGAACCTGGCTACAGGCTGTTCGAGCAGGAAAATGGAAATTGCATTTTGCCCGCCCAGAAAAACGACCCGGGATCTACGGGGAATGTGCCCCCTGGTTTACTCAAAAGGCAGAGATTTTACCTGAAGACCTCCTTTTTGACTTGGAAACGGATATAGGTGAATCACGAAATCTTGCTGAGGAGTATCCCGAAGTAGTACAACGACTTAAAGATCTTGCCAATTGGGCCAGAGAGGATATTGGAGATTATGGAAAGAAAGGAAAAAATAGTAGACCCATTGGTTCCACTTACCCCGAATTAACGGATATTTCCCAATACCCCCAAACCCCCTATGCCAGAGCCATTGCAGATAGTA
>JAOTYN010000093.1 GCA_029861825.1 Cyclobacteriaceae bacterium | reverse complement strand
AAGACAGAGGCTGGAATAACAATTATCTGATCAGCTATATGGAAAGCCACGATGAGCAACGGCAAATGTATGAAGCCATCAACTTTGGAAACGCCATGGGTAGTTATGATGTAAAGAATACCGGTACTGCCTTGAATAGGTTGAAGTTAGCGGCAGCCTTCTTTTTTACGGTGCCCGGCCCAAAGATGATCTGGCAGTTCGGAGAGTTTGGCTACGATGTGGATATTAATTTTAATGGACGTACCGGCATTAAGCCCACAAAATGGGAATATCTTGATGATGGGGACCGACTGAAGGTAAAAAAAGTATATCGGGAACTGATTGAGTTGAGAGAATTGGATGTTTTTAAAGAAGGAAGCTTTAGCTGGGCCCCGGACGGAAACATGAAACGTATCAATATTTCGCACAGCAGCAACGACATCACCATAATTGGGAATTTCGGGGTTGCCAATGCTACTCTGGATCCCAATTTCCAAACCACCGGCACCTGGTACGACTATTTTACTGGGATCACTATAGAGGTGGAGAATCCTAATGCCGACTTCCTGCTAGGGCCGGGGCAATTTCATATCCTTTCCCGGGAACCCTTAGCAACCACTGAACCGGACCTGGTGCCATTCCGGCCCGATAGAGTGACGAACCTGCCTGATACCGGGTTGGGACCTGGATTCCAATATTACCCTAACCCTACTAAGGGGTTGTTAAAAGTGGTCTTCGCAAAAAACAGTTTACAAGAACGTACCGTGAGTTTGTTGGATGGGTTGGGCCATTTTATACAGATGGGGGAGGTTTCAAAGTTGGGTAGAGAGATCGATTTGAATGTGGCTGGTTTGGACAGTGGTTTTTATATTCTTCAGGTTGCCGAGGGTAAGGAACAGACCAGGTTCAAGATCCTGATTGATTAGTGATTCAAGATTGTTCTACCATCTTAAAGTATGCAGGTATGCGTTCACCGACTACTATCACTCATAAAATAAAAATTTGCTGATCTCAACTGCTGAGACCCTCATTTAGTAAATTAAAAATGGGTGGGTGGGGGGCTCCCCTGGAAAATTCCATTAAGCAGCTACCGTTCCCCATAAATCGTCCACTTTCAACCGTCCACCCTGCCTGCCGGCAGGCAGGCGTCCACCGTACACCGTACACCGTCAACCGTCTTCCAGGTTGCCAACAAGATCTTTGAGGGTGAACTCCGGCATGGAAGAATGACCATAACCAACACTTGATATGGAGAATACCGGTGCCAGGGGAATAATACTTTTAAGTGGAAATTTCATAGGGTTCGGGTTTTTCTACTTAATGGACCTGGAGCCGAAAGTATTACCGCCAGTTGGGGAATATTTATAGGAAGGTTTAATCTTCAGTAACCGGTGGCTTTTTTTTAATCTTCAACATCACCGATAAACCCAGTGATATCCCTGGTTCCTCATCGCCATAAATGTTTTTGTAACCAATCTGGGGTGCGATCTGGGTCCACTGATTAGGAGCGAAGTAGTAGCGAATCCCATACTCATAGCTGATATTATAGTCTTCCTCTTTTGTTTCCCGGTTCTTTTCAAATTCGAAGCCGTAAGGTGAGATGAATACTGCTAACTGGGATTTGGGAGCTAAGGGAAACCTAAATAAATACGTTTCAGGTAGAATGAAACTAACCATACCCAATGGAATCGCCAGACTGAGCCCGCTTTTCTCTTTGATGGCTTCTTTGATCAGGTAAACCCCGGCGGCTTGTCCACCTCCGGTGTAAAAATAGTATTGGTCCGACCCAGTGGGTACGTACAGTATGGAGTAAGCTACTCCTAAGTGCTTGCCGAACCAGCCTTCAAAATTTACACCTGGAGTAGTATTGTACATATTGCCGGAATGGGAATGATCGAACTGGGGACCTGCCCATGTAAGTGTTTTTTGAGCCTGTACCATCAAGGTCACAAGCATGACTACTGCTAATAGCAGACTCCGGGTATAGGTATATAGTGCCATCTAGAAGCTCCACAGAGCAAATATTAATTGAAAGTAGCGCTAATGGCCTAGAATGAAAATGAATTATTATCGTCTATTGAACCTATGTAATATGTGAGTATATAATGCGAACTGCGGTATTATCGAGGATGTGACAACTGATCTTAATTATTTGAGTCTAGCCAGCCCTGATCATTCAGGGTTGTCAGCAGTAAGGCCGCCACTTGTAACCCATCGTATAGTACATGCGCGTAAACCAGAGGCATGAGCCTTTTATGCTTGTAGTAGAAGTATCCCGCTACCCAACTCTTAATGAAAATGGTAACTATTCCGTAGCTTCCTTGATACCAATGGGCAAGCCCGAACATCAATGAAAATAGGACGATAACCGAGATGGTCCAAAGTGTGTTTTGTGACCATTTCCATAAACTGGTGAGAAAGAAGACCCTCAATAATTCCTCATATAGTGCAATGCCTATCCACAACACCGGACCAAACCATAGGATCAACAACCAGGGTTGGTCGCGCATTTCCAGGATAAGGCCCAACAACTCCCGGTTGGGGTTGAATTGCAGTACACCCGTCAAGGTGGCCCTTTCCAGGAAAAACAGAATGAAGTAGAGCAAGGTTAAAATTAGGCCCCATCCGATATCGTGGTCCCACTTTCCAGGGATAGGGTTGAAATCCTCTAGATCTTCTTTAAGGAAGTACTTTTTCAGAGCCACTAACAGCACCAGGCTGGAGCCGCCAAATAGTAGTGGAAAAACAATCAATTCTGTAGCGGCAAAACCAGTGGATTGATGTACCCGGGTCCAGATCATAATTCCAAACGGAATGACGACTACCACCAACAGGGCTATAGTAGTTTTAAGCTTATTCATATTTCAGTAGGCACTTATTTTTCGCCATCCTTGGCGACTTTTAAGGGAACTTGCTGTCGCTTAAGTGATTTGAACTCTTCTATTTCCTGCCAGGAAGCCGTATTGAGAATGTGCCCTCTTTCACACCAGGCTCTTCTGGCGACAGCTACTCCCAATTCCATAAATTCAAAATTATCCGGGGCGTGACTATCTGAGCTGATAACCATCTTTACTCCCTGTTTTTGTGCTTCGAAAGCCCAGTTTTCATTCAGATCCATACGCGTGGGTTGAGCGTTGATTTCCAAGGCTGTACCTGTTTGTGCAGCCGCCTCAATTACTTTAAGCATGTCAACAGGGTAGGAGGGTCTTTGTCCCAAAATACGGCCTGTGGGGTGTGCAATGACATTTACTGCCGCATGCTCACAGGCTTTGATCAGCCGCTGGGTGTTATCTTGGTTGAACCGGGAATGGATGGCTGCCACTACCCAGTCAAGTTCCTCCAAAATGTCGTCCTTTAAATCCAGAGATCCGTCGGCCAGAATATCCACTTCCGCACCTGCTTTTATGAAGTCTTCTCCCAGCTTCTCATTGACGGCACTGATGGCTTTGATCTGGGCCCGGAACTGCTCTTCGTCCAGTCCCCGTGCGATACGCGAACTTTTTGAATGATCGGTAAGCACTATATAGTTATAGTTATAGTGTTGTTTTACATAATGAGCCAGTTCGTCAATGGACTGACGACCGTCCGACCAGGTACTGTGCATTTGCATGTCCCCTCGGATATCTTCAAGTTTGACTAACTCCGGGAGTTTGCCCTGTTCTGCCAAATGAATTTCTCCGCGATCCATCCTGATCTCAGGCGGGATCCAGCTCATGTCCAGGATTTTATAGATCTCCTTTTCTGTACGTCCGGCCAACCGTTGACCGCTTTCCACTTCAAAAACACCATACTCGTTTATTTTCCAGCCCCTTTCTATGGCGACCTTGCGCAGGTGTATATTATGCTCTTTGTTGCCCGTAAAATAGAGCAGTCCGGCTCCCCATTCTTTGGCTTTAAACAACCTCAGATCCAGTTGTCGGTCCATTGGGCGAATCATAACACTGGCTTTCTTATTACCCATCACCAGGACCTTCTTCACCTGCTCCCAGTTCTGTAAATGCTTAAGTATTTTAGGACGGTCTTTGTCACGGGCCTGTATCAGAAGATCCAAATCGCCAATGGTCTCCTCCCTACGACGGATGCTGCCTCCCATGGCGATCTTCTGAACCTCCGGAAGTTTTTTGAAAAAGGAGATCACCCTCTGGCTCAACTTTATGGCATCCCAGAGCAATATTCGTTGCTCTAAAGCCTCTTTCTGTCGTAGCCCATTTATAATGTTCTGCACTTTTTTTGACTTGAAGCCCTTTAAGGACTCTACCCGACCATCCTTTAAGGCTTGCACAAATTCCTCACGAGTGTCGATGCCCAGTTCACGGTGTAAGGTCTTCAAAGTCTCAGGTCCCAGACCTTTAACTTTTAGAAGATCGATGAAATCATGAGGGACTTTTTTTCGCAGTTTTTCATAGGTTTTAATGCTGCCGGTTTCTAAATACTCTTGGATCTTAGCGGCTATGCTTGGACCTATACCGGAGATTTTAACCATTTTCTTTACTGGCAGATAATTTTCTACATCTTTAGTCAAATGCTCTACTACATAAGCCGCTTTACGATAAGCCATAACCCGGAACCGATTCTCCACACCCAGGAATTCATATATGGTGGCTATCTCCTCAAAAATATGGGCCAAATCCGAATTCCGGGACGACATCTAAACTTGGATTTCGAAGGTTATGAAGCGGTTTGCTGTGCCGTAGTTTTACGTTGTTGCATGATGCGCAAAATGATAGATCCTAAAGCCATGGCTACCAACAGTAAATAAGCGAGCCAACCAATAAAAGGGATCAAAGAGATCAGCTTTAAAACTGCGAATGCCGCCGCGGATACCAGTATCAAAAGCCAAGTGTTCCAAGTCTGATAATTATATCTGGTTTTTAATGATTTAGCAGTAATTACCGCAGTAATACTTAAACCGAATATCCAACTAAATAAGCCTAGTGCCAGGAACAGCAACCCAATTGGAATACCAATTATAGTTACCAGAAGCAGTATTCCCAGGAGGGGCAAGCCCAGCATGTAAACAGCACCATATGCTAAGGACTGAGCGGGTTCTTTTTGTAAGGTATCGGCAGCTTGAGCTAAAGGCTTGTCAAAAAGGAAATTCAGTATTATTAAAATCACCAGAATGCTCAGCCCATATAATATTAAAAAAGGTGCCCAGGACATGCCAAATGGTTTTCTGCCTTCATATTCTTTTAGCTCCGGATCAAAACGAGCGTTGGCCTCTCCAAAGTCCATTTCACCGTCTTCCTGCCAGTATCGTACGGAACTGTTGAATCGAGCATTTTCCCCCAAAGTAATTTCGGAAGCTGCCAGAGTGGCCGGACCTAAAATATTCCCATTGATCTCAATATCACCTCCTTTGATTTCAAAATCAGACTTAGCCTCCCCACCGAAATAAATGGATCCTCCGGCGGTTTTGAAGTCCCCATCGATGGTACCGTTGATGGTTATATCACCACCAAAGATTCTGAGATCTCCTAGGATGTTGGCACCTTCCTCAATAGTGATCTCACCTCCAAACACCAGTAGGTCTCCTACAATGGTTCCCGAAACAGTAATGCGCCCTCCAGCGGCACGGACATCGTCCCCGACATATCCTTCAAGGTATAATTCTCCACCCGACACCAGTATATCCTGCATCACACTATCCATTACCTTGATTTCTCCACCGGCGGCAATTAGATCACCAGCTATGGGTGCCTTTATCCATAGTTCACCGGTGCCCACGTATAAATCTCCCGTCACCGGCTTATCCACGGTGACACGTTCGCCACTTCGGTAATCCGATCCCTGGGCAAAAGGTATGGTGAATAACAGTAAGGTACAGGCAGTCAATAAGATAGGGTACATTTTCATGATTGTCAGGTTTGCACCTAACTTATCAGCGGTTTCTTTACCATGAAATGATTCAGGTTAGGTAAAATGATGATTTTACGCCATTTGCTCCTGTTTAAGGATGTTTTTGAACCGGGATGCGCTCAGATAGTGATCAGCCAGTAGCTTGCCGTCGTGGATCAATGAAAATGTACCATAACCACAAGGTACTTTTTGGGCATCCTGGGCGCTGCCAATTTTTTCTACTTGCAGATTTAAATCATGATCCTGGGCCACTTGAGCCAGCGCTTCTGCTGATTTGTGATGCCAGGGACATTGATCAGAATATAAGAGGTGCCAGCCTTTAAAGTGTTTGATCCTGTTTTCCCAATGGTAAAATCTAGGCCTGGTTTCATTCCTGACCGACCAGGCCAATAGCTCAAAACGGTCCTTTTCTTCCACTAGGTGAAAACCATTTTGGGTGAACAATTGACTGTCAGCCATCCAAGGTCCTTGACTGGTCATCACTGCCACTCCATCCTTTTGGTGACGACGGGCGTCGTCTAAACAATCTTGTAAGAGGGCTGCCCCATAACCTTGGTGCTTGTACTTATTAGGATAGACCATCATACAATGAATGAAATAGTAGTTAGGAGCAATTACCGGCCGCCAGGCGTACTCTGCGGGCACATACTCAATAAAGCCTGCAGTAACGTCTTGGTCGTCCTTGACCAGCTTGAGGATCAATCCTTCCTGGTATCTTTTGCGAAACCATTCCAACTTCTTCTCAAACCCGGGACTTTTCGCATTCTTAATACAAAAGATGCCTTCTTTCAGCACATTTTCGGGAGTTACTTTTACGATTTTCATTTTCAAAAGGTCATTTAATTGGGCCATAGATCTAAGGTGTTAACGGGCTTGCCTTGCAACTTTAGATAATAATACAGCTGTCCTTTATGCTGCTTCAAATGTTCGATCATTTGTAAGATACGCTGACCGAGAGGTGCTTGTTTGGGGTCCCAGGGAGCCGATACCAACTTCTTTGAGAGATCCTCCTCACTGCATTCGTTCAGCAGATCCAGGGTTCGGTCATGATCTTCCTGAAGTTTCTTTCGCACCTGGTCCACACTATCTGCTTGGAGAAAACTCTCGGCTGGGGGTAGTGGTCCTTCGGCATCAAACGCACTCCAATCGCCGGTTACAAATCCTTTTACATTGCTGCCGCAAGCTTCCGTGAGGTGGTTGATCAATTGCCCAACGGTAAGCCAGTTGCTGCCTGTATCGGGTTTCCAGTTCATCTTGTTCTCATCAACCAAGTCCAGCAAGTGTGAGGCTACCCTATAAGTATTATCAATTTCCGTTTTTAGTAGTTCTTTCCAATCCATCCCGTATAAAACATAAAATAGCTTATGATTACCATGATGGATGTCAAACCCCATAATGATATTGGTATACAATTATTCGAATTGGAGCTTATTACTTCATGTATTCTGAAATAATTAAGAAATAAAATGAATATATGAACATTTATTCATACATTTGTGCTGAAAATGCTCAGGCCTTAGAGTAGTGGCCTGAAGGAGCAAAAGTTCAAAGTCAAATCAAAAAACATTGAAACGATTCCTGCCTATTTTAGATTGGTTGCCCCGTTATTCGGGTATAGATTTCAAAGGAGATCTTAGTGCCGGCCTTACGGTAGGGGTAATGCTCATACCTCAGGGCATGGCCTATGCCATGCTGGCGGGTTTACCCCCGATCTATGGTCTGTATGCTTCTACCATTCCCTTAATGCTTTACGCCATTTTTGGCACTTCCAGGCAGCTGGCGGTGGGTCCGGTGGCCATGGTAGCTTTGCTGATCGTAACCGGTGTAGGGCACATGGCCGAACCCGGAAGTGAAACGTTTATTGGTTTGGCCATTTTATTGGCCCTGATGGTGGGGGTGATCCAACTCAGCCTGGGTGTATTTAGGTTGGGATTTCTGGTTAATTTCCTTTCGCATCCGGTAATTAGCGGGTTTACATCAGCAGCCGCTCTGATTATTGGGTTGAGTCAGCTCAAGCACTTATTAGGAATAGAAATTCCCCGTAGCAACTTTATTCATGAGATCCTGATTAGTGCCGTACAAAGCATCGATCAATTGCATTTACCTACCCTAGGTATTGGGGTTGGTGGCATTGTGGTGATACTTATTCTCAAACGACTCAATCGATCCATTCCCGGTCCTTTGGTAGCCGTGGTATTAGGAGTTTTATTAGTTTACGGCTTTGCCTTACAGGAGGTAGGAGTGAAAATAGTCCAGGAAGTTCCTCAGGGCTTTCCTAAATTTACCATACCCGCGGTGTCCTCCGATTCACTCACCAGTTTACTGCCCATTGCCATCACCATTGCACTAGTGGGTTTTATGGAATCCATCGCTGTGGCTAAGGCCATACAGGCCAAACACAAGAATTATCAACTGGATGCTAACCAGGAATTGATCGGTTTGGGAATGGCCAATATTGGCGGTGCCTTCTTTAAAGCGTTTCCCACTACCGGTGGGTTTTCCAGAACAGCGGTCAACGATCAGGCAGGCGCTAAAACCGGCATGGCATCCATAATCAGTGCGGTGCTAATAGTATTGACCTTACTTTTCTTGACTCCTTTATTCTATTACCTGCCTCAGGCCATTCTCGCTTCTATTATTATGGTGGCAGTATTCGGATTGATCGATTTTAAAGAGGCCAAACATCTGTGGAAAGCCGATCGCACGGATTTTTATATGTTGTTGACCACCTTTATTGCCACTTTGACCCTGGGTATTGAATTGGGCATTGGCATTGGCGTGATACTGTCACTGGCAATGGTTATTTACCGCAGCGCCTACCCGCATATTGCCTCTCTGGGCAAAGTGCCAGGCACCCAGTATTATCGCAATGTGGAGCGATTTCCCCAGGTAGAACAGCGGCCCGATATACTGGTAATGCGTTTTGACGCCCCCTTGTTTTTTGCCAATGCCGATTATTTCAAGCAGAAACTGCAACTAATGGCCCAGGAAAAAGAAGGGGAACTGCGTTTGATTATTCTCAATGCTGAAGCCATCAACAACCTGGATTCCAGTGCAGTGCATATGCTGCAAGATTGTATCCAGGAATTTCAACAAAATGGCATAGTTTTCTATATAACAGGAGCTATCGGGCCGGTAAGGGATGTGCTTTATAAAAGCGGATTAATTAATCAGATCGGAAAAGATAACCTGTTTATGCATGTGCACCATGCGGTGGCTCACTTCGATAATGTAGGGGATGAGCAACTGGAATTACTTAAACACCACGCCGTGCAAACTAACGTGGATCAGCCTGGTAACCTGTGGGATTAAGAATATTTAGGAAAATATGAACATATTTTCATATATTTACGTTAAATTAAAGTGATGAAAGCAAAAACTCTGGATGTTGAGAAGGTTGAAAAAGTAGCCTTTATTTTAAAGGCGCTCGGTAATCCATTAAGGATCAGTATAATAGATTTGCTAAGGATTCACCAGGAACTTTCTGTAAATCAATTGAGTGAAAAACTGGGAGCGGAACAGTCCTTGGTATCCCATAACTTGTCTAATATGAAATTGAAGGGAATACTGAGCAGCCGCAGGGAAGGTAAGAATATTTATTACCATCTTAAACTAAAAGAAGTGCTGAAGGTGTTGGAGTGTATGCAACACTGTGAGTTGTGAAAATTTTTTGTGTTATAACATGAATATATTCACATATGAATATATGTAATAGTGATCGGAATCATTGGCTTGATGATAAACATCATAGGGTAGAGGTAAGCCCTCACATAATTTACCATTGGAAAAAATAAAATATGTTATGGAAACTAATGAAGAAAAAGCAATGCCTCGTATAGGCGATCGTGCTCCCGATTTTGTGTCCAACTCTACCATTGGCGACCTTAGGTTGTCAGACTACAATCAAGGTAGTTGGGTGATATTCTTTTCACACCCTGCCGATTTTACTCCGGTTTGTACCACTGAGCTTAGTGAATTTGCCAGAGAAAAGGAATTCTTTAGCAGTCACCATACCAAGTTGCTTGGATTGAGTATTGACAGCGTGCATTCGCACTTGGCCTGGGTTAAGAACGTCAAAGACAATTTGGACGTCTACATGGACTTCCCAATTCTGGCGGATCTGGATATGAGCGTTGCCCAAAAGTACGGTATGATGCATCCCGGAGAAAGTGAGACCGCAGCGGTGCGGGCGGTGTTCTTTATTGATCCCCAAGGTATCATCCGGCTTATCATGTATTACCCCTTAAACGTAGGACGCAACATGGAAGAGATCAAGCGGGTGCTGGTAGCCCTGCAGACTGCCGATGATTGTAGCTGTGCCTTGCCTGTGAACTGGAGTAAAGGTGAGAAGGTCATTGTACCTCCTCCGAAGACCCTGAAAGAGATGGAGCAAAGGATCAACGATACCACCAGTGAAAAAGTGGACTTCTACCTAGTGAAGAAAACACTGGATATTACAGAATATCAAAAGAACTAATCTACAACAACCATGAAAATTGAACAATTTTATGATAAGGCCCTGGCCCATGGCTCCTATGCCATCCTAAGCGAAGGTCAGGTGGCTTTAGTGGATCCAGGTCGCGATCCGCAACCTTACCAGGAATATGCCGAAGCTCATAATGCCAGCATAACGGCAATTTTTGAAACCCATCCCCATGCCGACTTTGCCAGCAGTCATTTGGAGTTTTACCAAAAGCACGGGGCAACCATCTATATCAATTCCAAGGTGGGCGTTTCTTATCCACACCAGGTTATGGATGATGGTGATGAAGTGCAAATCGGTAAGATAACCATAAAGGCATTGTTTACTCCGGGTCATTCCCCTGATCACAATACCTATCTGTTGATAGACGAGCAGGGGAAATATCATTCGGTGTATACCGGTGACTCACTGTTTGTAGGGGATGTGGGGCGGCCCGATCTTCGTGAGGGTGCTGGCAACATCCAGATGGAACGCGAAAAGCTGGCCCGCATGATGTACAAAACCCTAAAAGAGGTGTTTGAGCCTCTGGACGATGATGTTCTGGTTTATCCCGCTCATGGGGCAGGATCACTCTGCGGAAAGCACATGAGCGAAGATACTTACAGTACCATCGGCAGGGAGAAAAAGGAAAATTGGGCCTTTCAGGTCGACGATGAGCAGGTATTTGTAAATACTTTACTGGAGGATCAACCGTTCATTCCT
>JAOTYN010000507.1 GCA_029861825.1 Cyclobacteriaceae bacterium | reverse complement strand
TTCCGTTTTTTTTCACTTCTTTCATAGTTCTTACTTTTAATGTCATTTACCAGGTCCGGGATTTCAACAATTCCTGTATCTGAGCTTTTGGTACCGGAAGCTCATCCATATGGTCTCTTAGCCATTGGGAGAAATCCCGTTCTATATCATCAGTCCACCGGCTGTCTATTTGACCCGGTGTATATTTACCTTCCTTAAGTCTGGTTATACCGAATTGATCCCTCAACATTACCACTTCCGCTGTTACCACCACTTTAGAAGCCAAGTGGGCCGGTATGAAAATCACCCCTTCGCGCCTGGCTAGCACCACGTCACCGGGAAGTACGGTAGCGGCTCCCATGCGAATGGGAACATTAATACCTGCCAGCATTACACCGGTTAAAAAAGAAGGATGCCAGCCTTTAACAAAAGCGTTAAAGCCTTCAATTTCTGCAAGCCCTTCAAGATCTCTGGAACTGGCATTGAATACCACGCCATTGCCGGATTTAGCAAAAATGGAATTTCCCAGATTATCACCAATCAAGGTGCCATCTACTATTTTTCCAAACCCATCGGCCACATAAACATCACCCGGCTGCAGCATATCAATAGGCCAGCTATTGGTGTTGCCAATGCGGCCTTGTGATTTACCCCGGGTCTTTATTTGCTCATCTACATCCGGGCGGCTGGGAAAATATTGCACCGTGAGGGCTCTGCCCACAACCGGTTGGTCCCGGTGGATCATTTGCCAGTTACCTTCAAATTGATTATGAAAACCTTCATTCCTCAAGACCCCCCAGGCCTCCTCTATGGAAACCTTTTTCATACGCTCCAGAACATCGTCGGGAACCTTGGGGCGTCCGTCATCAAAGCGATCACCTTGCCACTGTGAGGTATAGAAGATCATCTCTTCTTTACTAATAGTTTGGGCTTGCAGGCAAAAGGCCAGTGCCAGGAATGCTCCCAGGAACACCCAAAACTCCTTTTTAATTTTGCAAAATCTCGTCATGTTCTTTTACTACTGTTTGTGTTTCACTTTTATCCTCAGGGTCCTTGTCTCTCCACCAGGTGGCCAATGATGAACCTGATATATTCATCCAGGGACCGAATATGGCCGGAGCCAGTCCAATGGTGGCTTCCTTGCCCATTTCCACAGCAATCCCTGTAGCCAAGCCCCCATTTTGCATGCCAACCTCCAGAGCTATGGTTCGACAATCTCTTTCCGGCATTTTTAGCAGCCGGCAGCCCCAGTAACCCAGGAGATAACCCGCGGCATTGTGGATGATGGCGGCAAATACCAGGGCAATCCCGATAGTTAGCAAGTCGTCCCTCCCCAGTGCCGTAATAATGGTAATGATTATAGCAATTCCTGCCATAGAAACTATAGGCATGGCCTTGTCCAGCCATTGTGCTTTGCCGTGAAAGATCTTGTTAAAGATCAAACCGGCTATAATGGGTATTATCACGATCTTGACAATGCTCCACATCATACCTAAAAAATCGATAGGTACCAATTGACCGGCCAAAGTTTTCATGAGAAAAGGCGTCATTAAGGGAGCCAATAAAGTGGCCACCGCGGTAAGGGTAACCGATAGGGCCAGATTGGCTTTGGCCAAATACGCCATAACATTGGAGGCTAAGCCACTAGGGGATGAACCGATCAAAATGACACCGGCGGCGATTTCCGGGGGAAACCCAAACATATAAGCAATGCTAAAACCCAGGATAGGCATTATGGTAAATTGGCATATCACCCCTACCAGTACTCCTTTAGGCATCTTAATCACCCCCACAAAATCACTAAAACTCATGGCTGTTCCCATTCCGAACATGATGATGATCAACAGAGGTACAATCAACTCTTTAAGCTCGTAATCGCCAAACGTTCGGAAATATTCAGGATAGAACATAGCGGCGGTAACCGCAGCAAAGATTATGGTGGTGTAAGAAAACCCCTTTAACAAATCAGAGCTGCGGAAACCCAATGCCAGGAACAGGAACAACATCACCGCCCAAGGCCCTAAAGGCCATGTTGATCCACTTACCCATAAATAGATCAATACTAAGCCACAAAAAGCGGCCGCCACAAAAGCGTATCTGTAAATTTTTTCCATGTTTAAAATCATTGAGCATCCCAGACCTGGCTGGCGATACCATTAAGGTCGTATACCACGTTACCGTCCCGGATGGTCAGTTCACATTCCAATTTTTGGGTGCCGTTCATTCTGTTGTTCCGTACGTCCAGAAACCCGAATTGTCCCTGGCGCACAGTGAAGACCGCCACATCGGCAATAGCTCCCTCCGACAGGTGACCTAGTTCCTCCCTTTTTATTACCTGTGCAGGTGCCCAGGTGGAAGCGGCAATGACCTGCTGCAACGACATACCCATGTTAAGAAATTTGGACATAACATTGGCCATATTTTTCATGCCACCATTCATACTGCCTATATGGAGGTCAGTGCTGATAACATCGGGTCTGAAGCCTTGTTGGGTGGCCGGTATGGCTTGCCTAAAAAGAAAGCTCCCCCCGCCATGGCCAACATCAAATACGATACCGCGTTGTTGGGCTTCTTTTACAAAGGATTCCAGGTTACCAGTACTGTCCACAATGGGAATACGGCCCTTTACATGGGCAAAAGTGTGGGTGAGTATGTCACCCGGTCTTAGTTTTTCCATAAGTAGGGTCTCCAGAGATAACTCAGGGATTACACCCCCAAAATCTACCATCACCGGTACATCAGCCAGGTTGCCTGCCTCTACACTGCGCTCTACCGGATCCCACTCCGGACCAGCATAGTGGGCCACCTTTACCCCTACTACCACATCGGAATACCTCATGGCAGTAACTGCTGTGAGCTTGGCATCCATATCCCTCAGGTCTTGCTCGTGCGCATCTCCCTTCATCCCCAGTCCCACTATGTTCAAAAACGCCAGCACCCGGGTTTTGGACCGATCGATGGTCT
>JAOTYN010000506.1 GCA_029861825.1 Cyclobacteriaceae bacterium | reverse complement strand
TCCGGTATCGGCTACCCTTAAGGCGCTCTTAAATTTAAAGGATCCCAAGGTGGTTGATAAGGCCTTGTACTGGTGGTTGTCTTTAACCAAAAATGAAGCCGAAATCAAGGCCAATCAGCAGCTGAAAGGTTTGATCGCGGGAAGTACTCAAGAGGTTAAGGATCTGTGGTCCTTACAAAAGATTTACGGTGACCAATCCTGGAGCGACCTGGATGAATCACTGAAGAACCGCACCCAAAGGTCCAGTCCACAGTTCTTTTGGCTGTCGCTGGTTCAAGCCAAACAAGCTGAAGAACTGGGTCAAACTGATCGTGTGATAGAGTACTACCGTCAACTGGGAAAAAATCCTTTCTTCAGCCCGGGCATTTTAGCAGCAGCCCAATATTATATGGATGAAGAAGATAATGTAAGTGCCTACCAGATATTATTAAATTCCATTGAAATTAATCGCTATGACTCAAGGTTGATCCAAGAATACGCCCGCCAATGTATGCGGATGAACTTAGACACTTATGGTCGAGTAGCCATTGAACGATTAAGTCCCCTGATTAACGATCAGCAGATGCAGCAATTTTTAGTTGAGCTTAACCAAATAAGTGCTGCCAGCCACTCTGAGGAGGACGACTGGGATCTGTAAATCTCGCTTACCGTTTGTGTAAAATGACCTTCTGAATGCCACAGGAATGAATTGAAATGTTTATTTTTGGTTGCCTAAAAAGCTACCTAGTCGTATATGAAGATCATACACACTGAAAAGATTTCTCGCATCTACAAGATGGGCAGCGAGACCATTTATGCGTTGCGTTCTATAGACATCGATATTTCTAAAGGAGAATATGTGGCTTTTATGGGACCATCAGGGTCTGGAAAGTCAACTTTAATGAATATTATCGGATGTTTGGATACTCCCAGCAGCGGCACCTATATCCTGAATGACAGGGATGTAAGCGATATGACCGAGAACGAACTGGCGGAGATACGGAATAAGGAGATCGGCTTTGTTTTTCAAACCTTTAATCTACTACCACGGGCCACCGCAATGGATAATGTGGCACTTCCCCTGATATATGCAGGGTTCGGAAAATCCGCTCGAGAAGAAAAAGCCATGGCAGCCTTGGAAAGTGTGGGTTTGGGCGACCGGGCCAGCCACAAACCCAGCGAATTATCCGGGGGTCAAAGGCAAAGGGTGGCTATTGCCCGCGCGTTGGTTAACGATCCTAGTATCATTCTGGCTGATGAGCCCACGGGCAACCTTGACAGTAAAACTTCATACGACATCATGGATGTATTTCAACAACTGCACAATCTGGGTAATACCATTATCATGGTAACACATGAAGATGTTATTGCTCATTACGCGCATCGAATTGTAAGATTGATGGATGGCCTTGTTGAAAGCGACCAGCTAAACGAACATATCACGAAATCAGTCGCGGCGGCAGGTTCATGAAGATCTACACCAAAGGCGGTGACAAAGGTAAAACCTCCCTTTTGGGTGGCAAACGGGTTTCAAAAGCCCACGTCCGGATCCAGGCATATGGTACGGTAGATGAATTGAATTCACATCTGGGACTTTTGACCGACCAGCCGGTGAATTCGTCACAAGAAGCGTTGTTACGTGATATACAGCACAACCTTTTTGTCATAGGGTCACTGCTGGCCGCTGATGATCCCAGGGACCGGGAGAAGTTGCCGGCATTGGAGGACAAGCATGTTTCTTTGCTGGAGCAAGCCATTGATAAAATGGATCAGCAATTGCCCGAATTGCGCTCTTTCTTATTGCCTGGAGGACATCAAAGCGTCTCTTTTTGCCACATAGCCCGCTGTGTTTGCCGCAGAGCTGAGCGTGCGGTCATTGAGCTGGCTGAAGAGGCTGCAGTCGAAGAGGTACTCATCCGGTATTTAAACCGATTGTCGGATTTTTTGTTTGTACTGGCTCGTTACATGGCACTGCAGTTAGAAGTACCAGAAATTCCCTGGAACCCCAAACAATAGCACCGACCAGGTTGTCTATCCTGCCATTTTTTGGTAATTTTGCAATCCCAAGAAAGAAAATCATGATTGAAACTATTCCTATAAATACTTCATTATCCGAACATTCAAGAATACAGGAACTAGACGTCAACAACATACAATTTGGCAGACTTTATTCCGACCATATGTTTATTGCTGACTACCGTGACGGGCAATGGATGGATTGCAGAATTGAGCCCTACGACCGCTTGGCCTTCAGCCCTGCCATTTCAGTACTTCACTACGGACAGTCAATATTTGAAGGTTTGAAAGCCTATGCGTCTGCCGACGGTGGTGTACTGGTGTTTCGCCCTCACGACAATTTCTTACGTATGAACAAGTCCGCGGTGCGCATGTGCATGCCGGAGTTGCCTGAAGAGATCTTTATGGGAGGACTACTGGAACTTCTGAAGATAGATAAGGCTTGGGTTCCGCGTAAGCCCGGTGCATCGTTGTACATTCGGCCTTTCATGTTTGCCACCGACGAATACATTGGAGTGCGCCCTAGCGATAGTTACCGGTTTATGATATTCACCAGTCCCGCCGGAGCCTATTACAGCGAACCTGTAAAAATGAAGGTAGAGAAGCAATATAGCAGGGCTTTCCCGGGTGGTACAGGAGCGGCTAAAGCTGCCGGCAATTATGGGGCATCCTTGTACCCTGCCTTACAAGCCCAAAAACAAGGCTATCATCAACTGATATGGACTGATGGCATGGAGCATAAGTATATTGAAGAAGCGGGTACCATGAACATCATGTTCGTTATTAATAACATATTGGTTACTTCACCTACCAGTGATACCATCTTAAGCGGGATAACCCGACGCAGTGTTCTGCAATTGGCTCAAGATAAGGGTTACCAGGTGGAGGAAAGAAAAATATCGGTGGACGAAGTGATTGAATCCATTGAGCAAGGAAGACTTCAAGAAGC
>JAOTYN010000092.1 GCA_029861825.1 Cyclobacteriaceae bacterium | reverse complement strand
CATATAAACTATAAAGCCCGACAGATAATCTGTCTAGATCTTGCTATTTTTATCCATGGGGGGTAGTTTGGCACGATTTTGTATAATTGTTGGTGTAAACTTTACATTTTTATTAAGACATATGAGCACTTTTAAAACTCTAAAATTCCTGGCTTTCTTATTAGTTATTCAAGCCTGTACCAGCGCCCAAATCAATCAAACACTAGGGGGACTGAATGATGCCATAGGCACTGGAGATCCCACTACTGATGAAGTTATTGCCGGCTTGAAAGAGGCCTTGATCCAGGGAATAAGCAAAGGTTCTGACAATGCTTCCAAGATCGATGGGTATTTAAAAAACCCTCAGATCAAAATTCCCTTTCCTCCCGATGCCGCTAAGGTGGAGGACCGTTTGCGGGATCTAGGGCTGGGCAAGGAGGTTGACAAATTTATTACCTCCATAAACCGGGGTGCGGAACGGGCAGCACTGGAGGCCAAGCCCATATTTATCAATGCCATTAAGTCCATGACCATTGAAGATGCTTGGGGCATTTTGAAAGGAGAGCCCGATGCGGCCACCCAGTACTTAAAAAGAACTACCTCGGCAGCACTTAAGGTAAAGTTTCAGCCCATTATTAAATCATCTTTGGATGAGGTTAATGCCACCAAGTATTATGGCGACCTGGTAAACACCTATAACAAAATCCCTTTGGTAAAGAGAGTGGATCCGGAACTTGACAACTATGCCACGGACAAAGCTATTGAAGGGCTGTTTACGCTGATTGCTCAAGAAGAAGCCAATATTCGGAAAAATCCCCTGGCGCGCACCACGGAATTGCTAAAGAAGGTCTTCGGGTACGAAGGGTAGGGGGCTTTTTAATTACGAATTACGAATTGCGAATTACGAATATTTCGCTACGGGATTCATCAATTTTTGGTTTCTCAACAACTAAATCGTTTGGGTTAGCCCCTTGGTCCCTGTTTTCTAATCCTCAGATAACTACTGCTAGGAGGGTCGCTTATCTGGTCCCAAGGTTATACTATTGGGATTAATAATAAGACTAGACTCCACCAGAGTTCTAATGAAGGCCCCGGTAATCCGATTGTAGACATTGACCTTGCCGTCTTGCCAGTCGCATAACAGGACCCGGTCGCCATCGAATGCAAAGCCCTCTACATTGGTAAGCCCGGAAATGAAAACATCCATATAATTCAGGTCATCATCGAAACGTTTTACGGTGCCATCGGTCCAGTCTACCACGTGTAGTACGTCACTATCATCAATCCAAATGTTGACCGGTCCGCCCAGTTGTGAAGTGGTGGTGGAAATAAGTTGGAACTGAGGATCGTATTTGCGCAATTCTTTAAGTCCCCAGCTCACCACATAAAAATTACCGGAACCATCCCACTCCTGGTCCATGCCATTGAAGAAAGTATCCACCACTTCATCAATAAATACTCCCGTTTGCATATTGAATCGAACCACTGGATTGGGTGCGCTGGCCCATTGGCTGACATATAAGTGACCATCAGGTCCAATGCTGGTCTTAGTAGGCTCGTTCAGACTATATTCGGAAGTAAAATCACCTATAAAGTCTCCGGTACTGCCATGGTATTGTTTTATTGCAGTATTGAATCTTCCCGTAACGATTAAGCTGCCATCCTCCAGAAAGATTACTTCCTGGGGTGCAGATAACCCGCCGGAGCCACTAGTGACAAAGCTTTCAATATGTTCTCCAGTAACCCCATCAAAGAGTTCTACGGAACTCGTACCTCTACTGCTGATGTAGAGATCATGCAGGTCATCGTCGGTCAAAGTTAATGCGCGGGCAGAAGATCCCAGTTTGGCCTCCACTTCCGTGGAAGCGGGCACTGCCAATATGTGTAAGTCGTACGATTGACCATTACCGATAGGGTCGCCATCCACGTCAGTAAGACTACTCTTAAGATTCAGCTTAAGGCTATTGGCAGTACTGGTTAGTGAGGCATATGCGGAGTTGTCCACCATCAGTGCACCATTGAGGTCAAGGCCGGCATCTGATTTGGATAACATTATACGGTATTCATCCAGTAAATCAGCGTTGACGCCGGCTTCAAAAAAAACCCGTACATCACTGGCATCGTTGGCATTGCCTATATCAAACCCCTGAATACTACTGGGAACTCCTATTTGTGGGTCAGGAGTAGGTGCTTGGTCATCTTTGGAGCAGCCTGGAAATAGTAATACCAGGACTCCCATTGCGTGTCTCAATAGAAATCGCATCATAGAGGTTAGGTTTGTTTATGAGATATACAAACGCCTCTGATTGTTTTCCTCTAGACGAGGAATGGTCGGTAAATGCTGGGTGATGCGGGATTCTCTTATTTGTACTCCTTAACAATTTATAGTCATTCCACGATTCCTTCGACCCGTGCCACATCATCTTGTTTGGATAATGACAATCTAATGATACTGTCTTTGTTACTTTTTAGGTCGTGAGCAACATGACCTTTCAGGGCAATTATATCGCCCTTCTTAAGATTCTTAACCTGGCCGTCTACGCCGAAGTCAATGTTTCCCTTGAAAATCTCTATAACAATAGGGAATGGCGTCATATGCTCCTTCATTAACTGGCCTTTTTTCATGACTATACGTATCTCCTTGGTGTTTTCCGTTTCCAGGAGTAGCTGAACGCTTGGCCGGTCCACATGATACTTCAGGTCATTCTTTAGTGAGGCTATTTTCATATTGGTTTTTCGATTGTGTAATATGATTACCGGTAGTATTACTCCTAAAAATACCAAAGTCAAACAACGAATAACCGGTTGGGCCCTATAAATTAGCAACCTGGCAAGTTTCGTTGTCGGTAATTTGCTTTTAGTAAAAGGAAAATGATCACTGGTTTATGATACCATCAGTGGCTTCACCATGAGGTTTATTTATAGAATTATTGAATGGAATAAACATAGGGAATCCCCCGCCCCTCCCTCCGCCGCCTCCTGCTGTGGATCTTGGATAGGTGAGAATCAGGTATTTACCCGCTGCTTCAGATCTAATTTTTATTTTTTTTCTCAAGTTAATAGCTCAGGGTATCGGGAATTGGGATTGGTTAAAAAAAGTACCAATACCCACGTAAAAAGGAACAAAACTAGCCAGAGGTCCACCCCGCGATTGCCAGGTGCACTATCAAATTGGATGAGAACAACTAACTAGAATTCACCGGAAACTATTTCCATCAATTCGATCATTTCTCCATCAGGTCCCTTCAAAAAGGCCTGTTTGGCTTCAATTCCATTGGTTTGTACCAATCGAATGGGAACCACCACTTCGGCTCCAGCACGGATCACGCGTTGAAATGCCTGATCAATATCTTCAACGTCAACCCCTACATGATGGAAGAGGCCGGAATTTTCAGGTGTTTCCGCTACTTCCGACATCTCAAATACGAAATCTTGTCCTGGGAACTTAAGCAGCACGATATGGATGTCCCGTTCTGCCTGAGATCCGTCTTCAAAGGTATAGACCACATGTTTCAGACTGTCATTAGTGACTTTAAGATCAAAAGCCTTGGTATAGAAGTCAAGGGACTGCTCCATGTCTGATACTTGGACCACCACATGGTTGAATCTGGGAGAAAGTGATTGGTTTGACTGGCATGAAATACAGAACATGACCAGCAGTAAAAGGGAATAGGTGTTTTTCATAGTGAGGTTACTTGGGTTTTTACCTGACCAGTCAGTGGTTCATCCATCAATAACAGAGGTTAGGCCACAGACAGTTTTTTAAAACTACAAAAAAGAAAGTTCTGTGGTACCCCTGACGGGGTGAAGTGGTCCACAGTCAGGCACTTTATTTTTTTAAATAATTTTCTTAATCGCTCAGTCATGCGGGCTTCAGAATATTGTTTGATTTCGAAACCGCTGCAAACCCTGGGCCCTTTATCGGAAAATGTACCGATCACTAAAATACCACCCTCCTTTATATGTTGATGAGCTGTTTGCAAATAATGGGAAATTTCAACTTCCTCAGTTAAAAAGTGAAAAGTAGCCCGGTCATGCCAAAAATCATAAGCTTCAGTGGGTTCGAATGTTGCGGCATCTGCCACCACCCATTTCACCTTGGCGGCTTTGGCACCCAGTCTCTGCTGAGCTATGGCAATAGCGGTTTCTGAAATGTCCAGGACGGTAAGATCTTGATAACCCAGCGCCAGCAGGTGGTCCACCAACAAACTGTCACCGCCCCCAACATCAATGATCTTAGCAGTTAGAGGGATGTTAAATTGCTTGAAGAAATTCATTGAAGTTGCTGGTGTCGCCTGATACCAGCTTGCTTCCCGGAGATCCTTTTTCTTATAGATGTTTTCCCAGTGTTCTTTGCGATCGATCTTCACCTTATGTCGTTTTAAAATGTACCATTTTGGAGTTAAGATTTCGATGGTCAGGCCGCAGGAATTACATTAGTTTGTTGACACTTCCATAACGGTTCTCATAGTCTGAAATTATACCGCACCTTCATCAAAATCTGCTGACTCTGTAATACCCATTGTTCTGTCATCTCATTAAGAGTGTTGTGATTAAATACCAGGAATACATCCCCCAATGGCGAGAAGATCCAATGAACTCTGGCGTTAATCCCTAAGGTCTTGCTTACGGTATCGTACTGCAGGTAACTGTTTAGCTGTAAATCAGCAGTAACGTTGAACCTTACCCTCAAGCCAGCTAGTGTTTGCTCAAAGTCCCCCCACGGCAAACGGCCAATATTCCGAATCCCACTAAATTCAAATCCTAATAAAGCGCTGGGATTCCAGTTTAATTGCAATTCCATTTCATCTAACCGTCCGTCGTAAAAGGTGCCGAACCACCAGGTTGCCTGCCCGTTTAATCTTCGCTTGGCAGCAAACTCCGCTTCCAGGCGATAGCGCATGAAATGGTACTCACCTTCCGGGATGATGACCTCTTCGGCAATTTCAAAAGGCTGGAGGATGTTCTCGCCAACAGGTCTTACATTCGCTTCTACCCGGTCCCCACTTTCCAATCGCCAGTTTATAGGAGCGGTAAAAATGCTGTAAGATTGCCATGGACCGTCAATGTTTCGAATATAGGTCACAAAAAATTGATTAAACATTTGCCTTAGCCAAGGCCAATCCGGTCTGGGAGCATAGGTGGTACCCACGCGCATAAAGTGAACCCCTTTTCGGGGAACAAATCCTAGTGAGGGATCAAATTGCGATCCAATTCTGGAATAGATCATGGCAGCATCCCATTTGTCATTGGGGTAATCTATTTTAAATCCAAAAGCGGATTTGTCATCCATCAGATCTGCTCTATCGGTATATAAGGCCCATGCTCCTGCGATAAAATTCTTATCACCTTTAAATCTGGTGGTTTGATAGGTGAAATCGACCCCCGACATCCAACTGCCATCACGATTCAGCGGATCACCAACGGAGGCAATGACACCCACGGTGCTTTCCTTTAGGACATTCTGCCTTACCCGCATCACTCCCATATTGGTAGCGTCATAGACTTGCCCTTCGGTATCCAGCGATTTGGTACGCACTCCCAATCCACCGAAAGCGGTCTTTCCTATACGTCCATTGATCTTAGCTCCAGCCATTATGGGGACTTCATTGTTTTCCAAAAGACCAATTCTCCTGCTGAAAAAGGGAAGTACCGTACTGCTACCCGTTCCAAATCCAAATTCAAAAATATCTGAACCCTCCAGGAAAAAAGTTCGTTTTTCAGGGAAGAAAAGAGGAAAACGGGTCAAATTGGTTTGCCGGGTATCCACTTCTGTTTCTGCAAAGTCTGTATTAACGGTAACGGTTGCCAGCACGTTAGGGCTTAGACGCTGGCTGGCATCAAGACTGGCATCAACATAAAAATCGGACGACGCCTCTGCTCCGTTTTTGTTCAACTCACTCACCAGGGAGGGTCTCACATTGAGCCCTAAACCATAGTCAAACGCCGGGAGGTCCGTCAGCAAGCCCGCTCTGCTGGTTTGAATAAACCACTGATCCCGCTGTACATTGGCCCATCTTATGGTCTCCTGATTTCTTTGAATTCTTCGTTCTACATTAAAACCCCAATTGGTCAGGCCTTTTTTAAAAGAAATGCTTTGAATAGGCAACAGTATCTCCACAGACCACCCCTCAGCATGGATGGCTACCCGGGCTTCCCATACCGCGTCCCAATCGTCATTTTCGGATTCACCACGGTCCGATACTAAGGCATCATAACGGGCCGAAAAAGCATTAACTGCAAATATGTAGCCGGACTGCCCGTCCAGAAACGGATCCAATACCACTTTCACATGGTCTTCATTGGATATGTCTGCATCCCGTATTTTGGAGAACCGCACAATCTGCTGCGGATTGGGATCCTTACAATCTATTCCGATTATGACAGATTTCTCATTAGCAATTACTCGAACTATGGTTGCAGAGGATGGAATCCCTTTTTCCTGGGGTTCTGTGGTGAGGAAATCATCCAATACCGGTGCATTATCCCAATCGGATTCATCTAAAAGGCCATTAATCTGTATGTCACCCAGTAGTTGTCCGGCTTTGAAGGAAGGCCTTTCCATCGATTGACCATAGGTCGATTGACCATGCAAAAGGGCACACACTAACAAAAAACTGAAAATCGAAAGGTGCTTTCTGCCAGATTTTGGATGAGTTGGGCCAACTATTTTGGTGCACTTCAATTGATGGTTTTTAGTTTAGGATAGGTCCTTTCTGCTTACAATCCGGGCCTTTGCTATTAACAGGTTATACTCTATAAAGTAAGGAATTTCTGCCTTAATTAAGGCAATAATGGTTTGTTGTCCACAGAATCAGATAGTTGTTGCAGAGCAGTGCCAATGGACCTATGATTTGCGGACTGTCTGGGTCGATTCAATTCAATTTAATTCAAGTCAAAATCCACCACGGATTGCTTTTCTAATAACCTTTTAGGAATGACTTTTTGAATGGTGTCCATTAATCGGCTTATAATGGATTCTTTTATATAACCGCTGTGCACTACTATACTCACTTCCCTTACCGGTTCCGGGTGGCTAAATCTTCTTATGTGGACGGAGTTTAATTCATTGATCACGGATAGTTCCGGTACCAGAGTATAGCCCACTCCGTTTTGAACCAAATTTTTTAAAGCTTCGATGGAGCCGCTTTGGTAATCAAAACCTATGGATGAACCATGTTTGGCACTCTTGCAGATAGCCAGTGCTTGTTCCCGGAAACAATGACCTTCATCTAAGACCAGCACTTCACTGGGGTCGAGATCCTCCGCCAACATGAGTTTTTCACTAAGAAACCGATGGTTTTCAGGTAGATAAAGCAGGAAAGGTTCGTAAAACACCGGTATTTCCCTGATGAAAGCCTCATTAATAGGCGTGACCAACAAACCAATATCAATGATGCCATTTTGCAGCTGGGAAATGATCTGGCTTGTTTGTAGTTCCTGTATATTCAAATGAACCTTGGGATTTTCTTTCATGAATACCGGCAGGAAATTAGGCAACAGATAAGGCGCCAGGGTGGGGATAATTCCAATGGTGAATTCTCCTTCCATGGATTCTTTTTCGTGATTTACAAACTCCTTAAGCTGTCTGGATTCCCGCAGTATCTGACGTGCACGTAAAATGATTTCTTCACCTATTTCAGTAGGTTGCAAGGGCTTTTTATCGCGATCAAAAATTCTAACCCCAATCTCTTCCTCCAGTTTTTTTACCTGCATGGTAAGGTTGGGTTGGGATACAAAACAATGCTCTGCTGCCGTTACATAATGCCGGTATTCATCCAACGCTACGATATATTCAAACTGCTGTAAAGTCATATAACTAATAGTTATGCAAGTATAATAATTATTGATTTGAACAATAAGAAATATTTCATCAGCTTTATCCAATAATTATAAATCAACCATTTTAAAACGCTTAAAAAATATGGCAAATAACAATAGTAACGGTGCCAGTAAATGCCCGTTTTCCAGTGGAATACTTAAGCATGGTGCCGGCGGTGGCACCTCCAACCGCGACTGGTGGCCCAACCAGTTGAACTTGAACATTCTCCGCCAACATTCTTCTCTGTCCAATCCCATGGGTGAAGACTTCAATTATGGGGAAGAGTTCAAAAGCCTTGATCTGGAGGCAGTAAAGAAGGATATCTATGATTTAATGACCACTTCCCAGGATTGGTGGCCTGCCGATTACGGTCACTATGGACCCTTATTCATTCGTATGGCTTGGCACAGTGCCGGTACCTATCGCATCGCCGACGGCCGTGGGGGAGGAGGCTCTGGGTCCCAGCGGTTTGCCCCACTCAACAGCTGGCCGGACAATGCCAATCTTGACAAAGCACGTTTACTGCTGTGGCCGGTCAAACAGAAATACGGTAATAAAATCTCCTGGGCCGACCTACTGATCCTAGCTGGTAATTGCGCTCTGGAGTCCATGGGTTTCAAAACTTTCGGCTTTGCCGGTGGACGTGAAGACGTTTGGGAGCCGGAGGAAGATATTTATTGGGGTTCCGAAGGAGAGTGGCTAGGGGATAAGCGTTACAGTGGTGACAGGGAGTTGGAAAACCCTCTGGGAGCCGTGCAGATGGGTCTGATCTATGTGAACCCGCAAGGCCCTAACGGCAATCCCGATCCCCTGGCGGCAGCTAAAGATATTCGTGAGACCTTCGGACGTATGGCTATGAATGACGAAGAGACGGTGGCGCTGATCGCCGGTGGTCATTCCTTTGGAAAAACCCACGGTGCTGCACTTGAAAGCCACGTAGGTGCAGAACCTGCAGCGGCCAGCATTGAAGAGCAAAGCCTGGGCTGGAAAAACAGCTTTGGCTCCGGGATGGGAGCTGATACTATCACCAGTGGTTTGGAAGGAGCCTGGACTACCACCCCTACGCAATGGAGTAACAATTTCTTCGAGAACCTCTTCGGGTATGAATGGGAACTCACCAAGAGTCCGGCTGGAGCGCACCAGTGGAGACCCAAAGAGGGTGCCGGCGCCGGTTTAGTGCCTGATGCACACGACCCATCAAAGAGTCATGCGCCCTTCATGCTCACTACTGACTTGTCCCTTCGGGAAGATCCTATCTATGAAAAGATCTCCCGACGATTCTATGAGAATCCGGATGAATTTGCGGATGCTTTTGCTCGTGCCTGGTACAAGCTAACCCATCGCGATATGGGCCCACGAGCGCTCTATCTGGGTCCCGAAGTGCCTGAGGAAGAGATGATCTGGCAAGATCCTATTCCAGCGGTTACTCACCAAGTGATCGATCAGCAGGACATCGCTGGGCTAAAAGACAAAATCCTGGCTTCAGGTTTAACGGTATCTCAATTGGTATCTGCGGCCTGGGCTTCTGCCTCTACCTTCCGTGGCTCCGACAAACGTGGGGGTGCCAATGGTGCCCGTATAAGACTGGCGCCTCAGAAGGATTGGGAAGTAAACAATCCCCCTCAACTGGCCAAGGTGTTGGAAATTCTGCAGGGTATCCAAAATGAGTTTCAGTCTGGCGGCAAGATGGTTTCTCTAGCCGACTTAATCGTGCTGGCAGGATGTACCGGTGTGGAATGGGCAGCAAAGAATGCCGGTCATGAGGTGACCGTACCTTTTACGCCGGGACGCGCTGATGCTTCGCAAGAGCAGACCGACGTGGAATCTTTTGCGGTGCTGGAACCAGCTGCAGACGGGTTCCGCAACTACGTGAGGACCAAGTATTCCGCTTCCACAGAGGAAATGCTAGTGGACCGTTCACAATTGTTGACCCTTACAGCTCCCGAGATGACTGTTTTACTGGGTGGTTTACGGGTTTTGAACATCAACTTCGATCAGGCCCCGCACGGGGTGTTTACAGATCGTCCGGAGGCCCTCAGCAATGACTTCTTTGTAAATCTGCTGGATCTAGGTACTACCTGGAAGGCCACTTCAGACGATCAAGAGATGTTTGAAGGTCGTGACCGTGCTACAGGTGACGTTAAGTGGACCGGCACCCGGGTTGATCTCATCTTTGGATCCAACTCCGAATTGCGGGCATTGGCTGAAGTTTATGGATGTACAAACTCCCAAGAGCGTTTTGTGCAAGATTTTGTAACAGCCTGGGCCAAGGTAATGGAACTTGATCGTTTCGACTTGAAATGATTTAAAAGTTTCCAATACAACCGAGCATACAATCTAGAACTGGCTTAAGTTTCAAACTTAAGCCAGTTCTTTTTAGGCCAGTTAACCGACCCAAGACATTTAAAAATTTAGTTGACTATCCAAACTAAATAGTCATGGAAAATATCCTGGTTTGAGGTTTGTTCTTTATTAAATGCAGGTCAAAGGCCATGCATACATTTCGTACAAAAGGCCGGGCGTGCTCCGGAACGGTCAGCGTTTCATCGATGATATTCACTAGTCCATCTTGTTCCATTTCTGCTAACCGCTGCAAACATTTTTCCAAATCAGGGAATTTCATTTTGTCCTCTTTCCAGGAGGTTTCGAAATGACACATGACATTCAATATGTGCTGGCGAACGATGAGATCCTCTTCACTCAGTTCATGTCCCCTGAAGATGGGTAGTATTCCTTGATCTACGGATTCGGTATATGCTTCCACAGTTTTTAAGTTTTGGGCAAAAGCATACCAGGAATCACTTATGGCGCTCATGCCAAGTCCCACCATGAGCTGTGTCTTGCTGGCCGTATATCCCATAAAATTCCGATGAAGCGTTTTATTGTGGGCCGATATAAAAAGAGAATCGGTTTTAAGGGCGAAGTGATCCATACCGATCTCCTCATAACCCAATTCATACAGTAGCTGTTTACCGGTTTCATACAAAACGCGCTTTTCTTCGGCACTGGGCAGGTCCTCTTCACTATAGCCTCTTTGACCTACATTTTTTATCCAGGGTACATGGGCATAACTATAAAATGCTATGCGGTCCGGCTTCAGTTTCTTGGTCAGATTAATAGTATTTCTAATGCTGTCGGCAGTTTGATGAGGCAAGCCAAATACCAGGTCCTGACCTACAGAATAGTAACCTATTTCCCTGGCCCAGGTGGTTACCTGTTCAACCTGCTCAAAAGGTTGAATCCGGTTGATAGTCCTTTGCACTTTATCATCATAATC